>NZ_JBFUGN010000263.1:0-6972 GCF_056402895.1 Rhizobacter sp. P3_B12
CGGTAGCGCGCACCGCAGAGCCAGCAACTTGCGCGCCAGCCGGCCCGCAGGCACCGGGCAATGGCACAGCGCTTGCAATGCCTTACCGGACACGCCGCCCCGCCGCGTGGTTTCGGAGACCCCGCATGTCGACCGTCGCCGCGAAGAAGCCCGCTGCCAAGCCTGCTCCAAGGAAAGCGGAGGCTGCCACCGCGAAGGCGACGCTGACGCTCAGCAGCCGCAACTACTCGTCGTGGTCGCTGCGCGGCTGGTTGCTGGCGCGCTTCGCCGGGCTGGACTTCGACGAGGTGATGGTGTCGCCCGACGATGCCGATGCGCGCAAGGAGCTGCTGCTGCTCGCGCCGTCGATCCGCGTGCCCTGCCTGACGCACGAGGGCGCGAAGGTGTGGAACACGCTCGCGATCGCGCAGTACCTGGACGAGATCAAGCCGGGCGCCGGCCTGATGCCGAAGGACCGCATCGCGCGGGCGCATTGCCGTTCGGTCAGCGGCGAGATGAACTCGGGCTTCGCGAACCTGCGCAGTTCGCTGCCGATGAACCTGAAGGCGCACCACCCGGGGCACAAGATCTGGGCCGGCGCGCAGCCCGACATCGAGCGCATCACCGAGATCTGGACCGAGTGCCTCGAGGCGTATGGCGGCCCGTACCTGTTCGGCGCGCAGCGCACGATGGCCGACGCGATGTACGCGCCGGTCGTCACGCGCTTCCTGACCTACGGGGTCAAGCTGAACAAGCCCTGCATCCTCTACTGCCAGACCATCATGGCGATGCCGGAGATGAAGGAGTGGATCGCTGCGGCGAAGGCCGAGCCCGACGACATCGAAGAACTCGACATGGAGTTCTAGAGGAATGACCACCCCTCGGCCGACGGGTACGTCGACCGATCCCCCGMGGGGATGCGGGCCGGCTTGGGGCGGCCCGGCGCTCGGCCCGCTATGCGCGGGTCCAGGGCGTCACCGGAGGCACCTCGCACGGCCCCGGCATGTCGATGGTCGTGAAGTCTGACGGCCCGACGATCTCGATGTACTCCATGTCGGGCGAGTAGTCGAACAGGTAGTGCACGATGCCGGGGCGCTGGTGCACGCAGTCGCCGGCCGAGACCAGCGTCTCCTGGTCCTCGTACATGAACTTCGCCCAACCCTTGGTCATGATGACGATGTGGAACTGCGCCTCATGACGGTGCCAGCCGGTGCCCTTTTCGGGTGCCATGTTGGCCTTGACCAGCTGCGCCAGCACCCGGCCCCGGGTGGCTTCCTCGACGCCGAGGTCGCGGTACAGGAAGAAATCCCGCAGCCCGTCGCTGCGCCAGGCGGTGTCGCCCGGCTTCACGTGTGAGAACTTCGTGGTGGTGCTGTCCAGCATCGCGAACCTCCAGCGTTCAAACGGTGCGCGGCGGCATGCATGAAGCGTTCCACGCCGGGAGTTAAAGTCTCGCGCGACGACAGGGGAACACCATGACGAAATCAGCGATCGGGCTGCTGGTGCTGGGCTGCATCGCCGGCTGCGCCAACTACGAACCGCCCAAGGCCTGGGACAAAGGCAAGCTCGCGAAGCCCGAGATGACGATGGGCGGCAATGCGCTGGAGCAGCGCTTCGAGCAGCACATCTACACCAGCAAGGAAAACGCGTCCGGCGGCTACGGCGTCGGTGGCGGAGGCTGCGGATGCAACTGACCGCCCCCTTCGGCACCCTCGTGCTCGCCGCGATGGCCTTGCCCGGTGTCTGGCATTCGTCAGCGCGCGCCGAGAACGCCCCCGAGCAAGGCCTCATCGGCCTGCGCTTCCTGAACTACCAGGACTCGCAGCCCGGCTGGAAACGCATCACGGTGAACTCGCCGTCGTTCCTGCTCGCAGCACCCATCGGCCGCGACTGGGGCCTGGAGGCGACGGCCACGGTCGACCATGTGTCGGGCGCGACGCCGCGCTACCACAGCAGCGTGTCCGGCGCGTCGACGATGGACGACGAGCGCAAGGCCGGCGACCTGAAGGTGACGCGCTACTTCCAGCGCGCGTCGCTGTCGCTGGGCGGCGCCTACTCGACCGAGCACGACTACCTGTCGCGCGCGTTCTCGGTGGCCGGCACGCTGTCGAGCGACGACAACAACACCACCTGGAATGCCGGCTTCGGCCATGCCGGCGACAAGATCGACCCGACCGAGGGCGGCTATGCCGGCACCATCCGCGACGAGCGCAAGCGCACCAACGACTTCATCGTCGGCGTCACGCAGGCCGTCACCGGCGACGACCTGGTGCAGGCCAACCTGACGCACAGCCGCAGCACCGGCTACCTGAACGATCCGTACAAGGCGCTCGATGCGCGCCCCAGCGAGCGCCGCCAGACCGCGCTGCTGCTGCGCTGGAACCACCACTTCGCCGGCGACGGCTCCACGTTGCGCACCAGCTACCGCGCCTACAACGACAGCTGGCAGGTGAAGGCGAGCACGCTGCAGCTGGAGTGGATCAAGCCGGTCGGCGGCGGCGTCAGCCTGGYGCCGCTGCTGCGCTACTACACGCAGAGCGCCGCATCGTTCTACACCGATCCGGTGTACGACGCGACGCTCGGCGCGCCGTTCCCGGTGGGCTGGGATGCCAGCGCCTACAACTCGCCGGACCAGCGCCTGTCGGCCTTCGGCGCGTTCACGCTGGGGCTGAAGCTGCAATGGGCGGTCGACGCGCTGTGGACCTTCGACCTGAAGGGCGAGGCCTACCAGCAGCGCGGCGAGTGGCGTGCCGGCGGCGAGGGCTCGCAGGGGCTGGAGCCGTTCAAGGCGCGCATGCTGCAGGTCGGCATCAGCCGCAGGTTTTGAGCGAGCCGATCGTGTCCCATCCGATGTCGGCGCGCGCCGAGGCGCAGCCCGACGACCTCGGCTTCGGCTTCAGCGCGATGGCCTGCGAGTGCGAGATCCGCATCGCCGACCTCGGCCGCAAGAAGGCCGAGCCGCTGGCGCGCGAGGCGATCGACGAGGTGCGGCGCATCGAATCGAAGTTCTCGCGCTATCGCGAGGCGAGCGTGGTGTCGCGCATCAACGCGGCGGCGGGCAGCGGCCGGCCGGTCGAGGTCGACGTCGAGACGGCGGACCTGCTCGACTTCGCCGCGCAGCTGCATGCGAGCAGCGGCGGGCTGTTCGACATCACCTCGGGCATGCTGCGCCAGGCCTGGGATTTCAAGGCCGGCCGCAAGCCGGCTGATGGCCAGCTTGCGCACCTGCTGCCGCGCGTCGGCTGGAGCAAGCTGCGCTGGCAGCGCCGCGGGCCGCAGCAGGTCGGGCGCATCGAGCTGCCGATGGCCGGCATGGAGCTCGACTTCGGCGGCTTCGGCAAGGAGTACGCGGCCGATCGCGCCGCGACGCTGCTGCAGACGCGCGGCGTGCGCCACGGCATGGTCAACCTGGGGGGCGACATCCGCCTGATCGGCCCGCGGCCCGACGGCCGGCCCTGGGTGCTCGGCGTGCAGCACCCGCGGCACGAGCGCGCGCTGGTCGCCCGCATCGACCTCGGCGATGGCGCGCTCGCGACCAGCGGCGACTACGAACGCTTCTTCGAGCACGACGGCGTGCGCTACTGCCACATCCTCGATCCGCGCAGCGGCATGCCGGTGTCGCACTGGCAATCGGTCAGCGTGGTGGCGCCGGCCTGCCTGGCGGCCGGCGCGCTGACGACGATCGCGATGCTGCTGCAGGCGGACGCGCTGGCGTTCCTGCAGTCGCAGAACGTCGGCTACCTGGCGGTCGATGCGCAGGGCGGCATCCACCGGCACGAGATCTGGCAGCGCGGCGAGAGCGAGGCGCCGCCACCGTGAGCCGCATCCATCGGCGGGCGCTGCTCGCGTTGTGCGGATCGGCGGCCGCGCTGCCGTCGTGGGCGGCGAGCCGTTGCTTCGGCACGGTGGCCCAGGGTCGGCTCGAGGACGGCGTTGCGCTGCCGACGGACGGCGCCAACTTCTCGGCCTACAGCCGGCTCGGCGTGACGGCCGGCCGCACCCATGTGCACTCGACGGTGCACGACATCGTCGTCGACGCCTATGCGCAGCTCGCGACGGCGCTGCCGGGCACGGTGTTCGTCTACGGCGAAACCGGCTGGGCGAGTGGCGGCCGCATCCGGCCGCACCGCAGTCACCAGAACGGCCTGTCGGTCGACTTCTTCGTGCCGGTGCGCAACGCGGCCGGCGCGTCGGTGCCGTTGCCGACGGGCGTGACGAACAAGCTCGGGTACGCGATCGAGTTCGATGCGGCAGGCCGCTTCGGCGACCTGCGCGTCGACTTCGCGGCGATCGCGGAGCACCTGTTCCAGCTCGCGGAGTCGGCACGGCGCCACGGCGCGGGCCTCGCGATGGTGATCTTCGATCCGCCGTACCTGCCGATGCTGCTGGCCACGCCGCGYGGCGACTGGCTGCGCGAGCACGTCAACTTCATGAAGGGCCGCGCGTGGGTGCGGCATGACGAGCACTACCACGTCGATTTCCGCATCGCCTGCGATCCTTTGGGCTGAGGCTGCTCAGGCCTGCGTGACGTCGAAGCCGACGGCCTTCAGCGCGATCTCGGCCGCCTGCTGGTCCTGCAGCGCATTGCCGCCGGAGATGCCGATGCCGCCGACGACGCGGCCGTCGTGGACGATCGGACAGCCACCGCCGACGGCGACCAGCCGCGGCCGGTGCGCGAGTTGCGCGACGACCGGGTCCTTGACGATGCCCGCCCACACATGGGTGCCGAGGCCGAACGACGCGGCCGTCCAGGCCTTGTCGATCGCGACGTCGACGGTCAGGAACGGGGCGGCGTCGGTGCGGTCCAGCGCCTTCAGGTGACCGCCGGCATCGGTGACGGCGATGGTGGCTTCGATGCCGATGTCATGGCAGGCGGCGCGCGCGGCGTCGATCAGGCGCGCCGCTGCTTCGCGGGCGATCGACGTGGACGCAACGGTGAGGGGAGTCTGTGGGCGGTTCATGGGGGCTTCCAGTGAGTGAGGCTCGAACTCTAGAATCGCAAACATCGATTGATAAGCCTGCTGAGAAAGTATCAATTTCAAATGAAGGTTGGCAATATCGCGGACTTCGACGTGCTGATCCAGACCGCGCGGGGCGGCTCGCTGACGGCTGCCGCTGCGGCACTCGGCATCACGCCGGCGGCGGCCAGTGCGATGCTGAAGCGGCTGGAGGCGCAGCTCGGCACGCGGCTGTTCGAGCGTTCGACGCGCGCGATGCGGCTGACGGCACAAGGGCAGACGCTGCTCGGCTATGCGACGCGGGCCTTCGAGCTGCTGGCCGAGGGCGAATCGCAGGTGACGGAAGAGCGCGGTGCGCTGGTCGGCAGCTTGCGCGTTGCCGCGCCTTCGGACCTGACGCGCACCACCTTGCTGCCGTGGTTCAGCGAGTTCATGGCCGCACATCCCGGCCTGCAACTGGTGCTCAGCGTGGGGGATCGCCCGAAGGACGTGGTGCGCGACGATGTCGATGTCGCGTTGCGCTACGGCACGCCGGCCGACTCGGGCCTGGTCGCGCGGCTGCTGGTGCCGTCGCGGCCGGTGCTGTGCGCATCGCCCGACTACCTGCGCCGGCACGCCGCGCCGCAGGTGCCACAGGACCTGCTGCAGCACAACTGCCTGACCTTCGACCGCGGCGGGCGCAACTTCCGCGGCTGGCGCTTCGGTCGCGACGGCCATTGGGTCGAGGTGCGCGTCAAGGGCGACCGCACCGTCGACGATGCCTCGCTGGCCCGCGAATGGGCGGTGGCGGGGGCAGGCGTGCTGCTGAAGTCGCAGATCGACATCCGCAGCGAACTGCTCAGCGGTGCGCTGCTGCCGCTGCTGCCCGAGTGGGAGACCGAGCCTTACCCGTTGCACGCGCTGCTGCCGAGCGGCCGCTTCGTGCCGGGGCGGGTGAGGGCGCTGGTGGATTTCCTGGCGAAGAAGTTCGAGGCACTCTCGTAGCCCGGATGCCAATCCGGGAATGCGGTGGTGCGCGAAGAACCCGGATTGGCATCCGGGCTACGTGACTTGCAACCGCGGCGACCCCGCCCGCATGCGCCCGATCACGGCGGCCTGTCCAAACCCCGTGGCATGAAACCGCGCCAGCACCTGCGCCGCCACCTCGGGCGCGCAGCTCACCAACAGCCCGCCGCTGGTCTGTGGATCGGTCAGCAGCGCCTGCTGCCACGGCTGCAACCCGGGCGCGAGCGTCACGTCGGCGCCATACCCAGCCCAGTTGCGCGCCGACGCGCCGGTCGCGATGCCGTGCCGCGCATGCGCGGCGGCCGACTCGATCAAGGGCAGCGCGGAGAAGTCCAGCTCGGCCGCCAGCCCCGACCCCCGGCACACCTCCAGCAAGTGCCCCGCCAGCCCGAAGCCGGTCACGTCGGTCATCGCATGCACGCCGTCGAGCCCACCCAGCTCGCTGCCGACGCGGTTCAGCTGCGTCGTGTGGCGCAGCATCTCCGCATACCCCGCCGCATCCAGCACCCCCTTCTTCAGCGCGGCCGACAGGATGCCCACGCCGAGCGGCTTGCCCAGCACCAGAACGTCGCCATCGCGCGCATCGGCATTGCGGCGCACGCGATCCGGGTGCACCAGGCCGAGCGCGACCAGCCCGTAGATCGGCTCCAGCACGTCGATCGAATGGCCGCCGGCGATCGGGATGCCGGCCTCGCGGCAGATGCTCGCGCCGCCTTCGAGGATCGCGCCGATGACGGCCGGCGGCAGTTTGTCGAGCGGCATGCCCACCAGCGCCAGCGCCATGATCGGCGTGCCGCCCATCGCGTAGATGTCGGAAATGGCGTTCGTCGCCGCGATGCGGCCGAAGTCGCGCGGGTCGTCGACAATCGGCGTGAAGAAGTCGGTGGTGGCCACCAATGCCTGCTGGTCGTTCAGCCGGTACACCGCCGCATCGTCGGCGGTCTCGGTGCCCACCATCAGTTCGGGCGGCACCAGGCCCTGCGGCGCGCGCGCGAGCCGGCTGAAGGATGAATTCCTCGCGACGCTGAGC
>NZ_JBFUGN010000264.1:0-6949 GCF_056402895.1 Rhizobacter sp. P3_B12
GGGGTCTTCTCACCCCTACCTGAACGTCGATCGTCGAATACAGAGCGATCTGAGAGGTCGATTTCGATGGTGACCTTCAACGCGGCGAGTTTTCACACAGCCTCGGCCAGGAGCGGACGGTCACGAACGGCAGCAATCGGGAAGAGTGTCTGGTGACCTCGCTACAGAGCCTCCAAAAACAGGGGCTCCACGTCTCGGAAGACTCTCAACGACCCGTACTCGATCAAGCACTTGGCTCTTGCGTCGGTCAGGGTGAACATGTCCTCACGAACCTGAATCTGCAGGTCGGCGTCTATCCAAGAAGACTCCATTTCAATGCGCTGGCAGCCGTTGAGGACGAGATGCAGGTTGCCCCGCTCTCCGGGTCGAGTGACTCGAATCGTCAGTTGGCCAAGGGATACTGTGTATTCCCAACGCGTGATGATGGCACCGCGACACTCGGCGATGGCCAGCTGAAGGTTGTTCACTCACATCGATTCAGTCTACTGCTGCGCTAGGCATCAGCGCCTGATGTGACCGTCGCAGGCCGGCCAGAAGCGGCCCGTCGCGCATGACTGCTATAAGGTCGGCCCATGAGCGTGAAATATCACTTCAGCTACCAGCCCGATTGGCGCACAGCGCCCGTCGCATTCTGGGTTCATCGCCTGGTTGATGGCTCCGACGTGTTCGATCCTCCTGTTCCCTCTGCCATCCCGCATCAAGGGTTCGCCTTCCTGCACGTAGAGTTCGATTCAGCCGAGCTCGTGTTCAGCGCGCCAGCCCAACTGGAACACTTCATCGACGTCCTGTCGAAGAAGCCGCTTCCAACATCTCGGGCGCTTTCGTCGCAACGCGGTCTGCCTGTTGGTCCCAATGGGCACTGGCTCAGTCGTCTGCCTGCGCAGCTGAAGTCTCCGCGCGCTCGTGTGCGGCTCGTCGAGTCGTTGAAGGCAATCAGAGCCAGTGTGATTGCGCCGGGCGGGGGCTCGTTCACGCTCCCGGTAGCGATCTAATGCACGATTCCGAAAACGGCCAGTTGCAGACGCTGGGGATAGACTGCTTTCAGGTGAGCCTGCACCGAACCAGATGATKAAWAAATTGACCCAGCGAACAGCGAAACTTGCATGCGCGACTGTCGTCGCTTGCGCAGTGCTCTGGGCTACCTACGYTCTTGCCGGGCGCGYTCCTGATATGAGCAGCCCCATCCGAGTTACCGACTCAGTATTCCTCGCAGACGGCGGGTCAGCATGGATTGAGCTCACTGATGCCACGGGCAAGAGGATTGCGGTTGACGTGCATGGCAGCCTCGAACGGAATGCTTCGGACTTTCGCGTCTATCTGCAGCGTTGGTATCCCGTTTTCCCGGTTCCAGTGCAAGTGGAACCACGGTCGGAAGCAGGACGTGCATTAGTGGAAATCGTCGAGCGAGCTGGCCGCGATGGCAGCCCCGACGCGGCCCACGCGCTTGCACCGGCGCGCGTCGCACTCACAAGAGGCGCTCACTGACGGAAGGCTCCACCCGGCCACAACCGGTCGATCGCCACCGTCGGCTCTGGGCAATCTCTCTTGGACAATGTGAGAACACTATGGTTAGCAAGACCACGATCGCGTCGGCCGGCAATGTGATGCCAGGAGCGCTTGCCTGTCTCGAGAAGCAAGGCTTCGCCGTATCGATTGACGAAGGGTTGTGGCGTGCCGAGTCCGAGTTTCGAACCTTCTTGGGAGAGGATCCCCTGATCCTCCTGGGTCTCGTGATGTTCCACGACATGCGAGGCGACGATTGGCAGCCCTCCGACGCGGAGGTTGATCAGTTTGTCGCCCTGGACCAAAGTCGTGGATAGGCGCCTCGGTGGGCAAGAGTCGGCCACTTCCAGCCGCTCACCAGCGACCGCTATCGGGTACGCTCGGCAGCGCTATGACCGAACTCCTACTGGGCTCTGAGTACGACGACGACCTGTTCTATCGACTCGTTGCCGAGGTCGAGGCGATGGGCGGCTCGATCGTTGACAGTGAGTGGACCCTGGGCGGCCCCCAAGAAGCCACGCGGTACGAGATCTCGCTCCCAGGCGCTGACCTTGTGGCCGTCGCTCAAGCCGGTGTCGGCTTGTCGCTTCGTGGAGAGCCGGCGCTGGTTGAAGCCCTCGCGGATCGCGTAGCTTCGAATCGGCTCGCATGAATGGCGTTGTTCCCGCATGTCCCTGACCGGCCAGGAGCCGGCGCTGGCGAGACGCTGCTTGCTGCGTAGCTCGCGCCGATCTCCTGCCTGTATCGAACGCCAGGTTTTATCTATGGTCTCAACTGTGACTTCCGTTGTCCTCTTGATCGCGGCCGCCTACGTGGTGGTCGTCAATTGGGCATCTCTGTATCTCAGCTACCGCAATCTGCGTCTCGGGATACAGAAGCACCATTCAATGACGCCGCTACTCTCCCAAGTATTCGTTGTCTTGGCGTGGCTGATCCACCAGCCAAATGCCATGCCGTGGTTTCCAGTGCATGACTTCCTTTTGATTGCATTGGCCGACCCGTCGCTCTGGTCGCTGCTCTGGTTGCCCTTCCTTCTCATACGTCGCGCGCTGGAGGCTCGGAATTCCTGACCGTTGCCCCGCAGGGCCTCGCCGCTCGATCAGCACGTCCCTCACGGCATGACGGCTGATATAGGAACCCCCGATCTGCAGCACCGCACCTTTGATATGACCGGCCGCTTGCGGGCAACGAAATCGCTTTCGTCAAAGTCCGCAACGGGTCGATAGCACCGCTTCGCGGTTCGCGACAGCAGCCATTCGAGCAGGTCAGCACTGCCGTCGCGGCACCGTCCGCCAGGCCCATGACTGAGCAGCTGCAAAACGATTCGCGATGAACGGCTCCTTCTGGTGAGAGCTGTCGTTCGGTGGGCGGACCCGACCGACCGCAACCAGTCTGTAGCCGTCGTAGGCTGCGCAGCGACTGCTGTCGGTCGTGGACGAACTTCAGCTACACATTCAGGGCCACGCCGCGGTGATTCGACTGCGACACCAGAATCAACAATGACGAGTCGGAGACCGGTCCGCCCCCACCTMCTGGAGGTCTCCGATACTGGCTGGAAGGTAGATGACCGRCAGCCCGAGCCAATGCACCCTCATGACATCGCTCACGAGGTTCGCCATGCCGCTGCAGTCCTGTCTTCTGAATCGACACACTCGTCYGGTGGCCGGACCGCTGGCCCTCCACGTTGCAACCCCCACTGCGCAGGCGGCGCCTGCGGACCAACCRCCGCCGGTCTCCAGCGCCTTCCAGGCGGGCTTCTCCAAGGATGCGCGGATCTATGTCTTCGGCGCAAGCCGAGACTGGGGGAAACCGTTGCGATGGGGTGATGCTGCGGGCAACTGGGAGTCGTCAGTTGGGCAATGGCGAACGCGTCACGCCCCCGAAGGCGACCGCGGCGCGCTCGTTACGCCGGTGGGCTTCACTCTGGTGCTGAGCTGTTGTCTCGCCGACAGGCAGACGGAATCTTTCTTCGAACTGGTCATCGGGGCGAGCGTGCTGCTCCCGATCTACGAGACCGGTGAGCGCCTGCATCACTTCTTCAACGCAGGCATCAAGCGTCGGAACCCTCGCGAGAACACCATCCAGTTGCGCCATGCGACCCGCTACTGAACGATCACGTTTTCACGCCATGGAGGGCCGACACCGCGCGCGGGCCCGGATGCTCTATGCCGTCGTCATGCTGGTCGCTCTGGTGTCAGCTTCCTTCACCGCGATGGCACACGACGATTCTCACTGTGCGCGAAAGCAGTCTCCATGGATCGCCTGAAAGCCCTCGCCGTCTTCAAGTCGGTCGTCGAGCATGGCGGCTTCTCGCGTGCGGCGGTGGCTCTCGACATGTCGGGCTCCGTGGTCACGCGAACGGTGCAGGACCTGGAGGCACTGCTGGGGGTGCGCCTGCTGTTGCGCACCACGCGCAGCGTTTTGCCCACGTCCGTCGGCGAATCGGTGCTCGAGCGAGCCACGGAGCTGCTGGCATCCTATGACGAACTCGAAGCCTTCAGCAGCGAGTCGGCCCACGAACCCCACGGGCTGATCCGGTTTGCGGCCACCGCCTCGTACGGGCGGCTTCACCTCGGAAAGGCACTGGCGGCTTTTCGGGCACGGTGGCCGCGGGTCTCGGTGGACCTGCGCTTGCGTGACGACCCAGTGGATGTCCTCGCGGACGATGCGGACCTGGCGTTGTGCCTGGAAGGCCACCTGCGGCAATCGCATGTCGCTCGCGAACTCGCGAGGCTGGACGTGGGCTGGTTCGCCTCGCGTAATTTCCTGCTCGCCAGCGGAAGCCCCGCGACGCCGCTGGACGTGAGCCGCTTCGACTGCCTCGTCCATCGCCGGGCGCGCCCAGTCGGGTGGACCTTCGTGCACCGGGACAGCGGGCTGCGACACGAGGTGCCGGTCGCGGGCGTCCTTCAGTCTAGCCATGATGAAGTCCTGATGGAGGCCGCCGTCCACGGGGCCGGCCTGGTGCAGCTGCCCCTGTTCATGGCCGAAGCCTGCGTGGCCGAGGGCCGCCTGTGCCGGGTGCTGAGAGATTGGCATGCCGACCCGGTGTCCCTGCACCTCTGCTACGCGTCGCGGCGCCATCAACCGCTCGCCGTTCGCAAGCTCGTCGAGCATCTGGTGGAGTGGCTCGAGCCCCCGACGATTTACCGCGCTTTACTTGTGCCCCCCGGACTCGTGCACGACGATGGTGCCAAGTCAACAGAGGGACTGATGCCATGAATCCCAGCCTTGCTTCGGACGTCCTGTCGAGTCGCCGCCACCAGGCATTCCCTCGCTTGAGCGAGGGCGACATCGCGCGGATGCAACGCTTCGGAACACTACAGGCCTATCCGGCTGGCACCCGCATTGTCAGTGCCGGCGAGCGCGGACCGGGCCTGTTCGTGGTCGTGACAGGTCTGGTAGCCGTCCTTCAGCGCGACGGCATGGGCAACGAGACACCTGTCGTCGAACACGGTCCGGGCAACTTCTCGGGCGAACTGGCGACGATGACCGGCAAGCCTTCCCTGGTCGACGCCGTGGCCCGGGAATATGTCGAGGCGTTGCTGCTGCCGCCCGGACAGGTGCGCTCGCTGATGATCGCCGAGGCCGACCTGGGCGAGGCGCCGCCTCCGAAGGCCTGCGCGTCGTCGTGCTGGACCGGCGCGCCTATGGCGGGCAGGCCGGTGCCAGCGCGCGCATCGAGAACTACCTCGGGTTTCCGACCGGCATTTCCGGCGCCGCACTGACCGGGCGCGCCAGCGTGCAGGCCGAGAAGTTCGGCGCCGAACTGCTGATCCCGGCCGAGGTGCGGTCGCTGGACTGCGCTCGTGCGGGGCCGGAGCGTGAACTCGGGCTGCACCTCGCCGAT
This sequence comes from Rhizobacter sp. P3_B12, assembly GCF_056402895.1. Taxonomy (NCBI): domain Bacteria; kingdom Pseudomonadati; phylum Pseudomonadota; class Betaproteobacteria; order Burkholderiales; family Sphaerotilaceae; genus Rhizobacter; species Rhizobacter sp. P3_B12. The sequence goes on from NZ_JBFUGN010000264.1 coordinate 5,354, forward strand.
GGCCGGCGCCTGCGTGCGCGCACGGTCGTCATCGCCAGCGGCGCGCGCTACCGCCGCCTGGAGGTGGATCGACTGTCCGCCTTCGAAGGCCGCGGCATCTGGTACTGGGCCTCGGCACTCGAGGCCACGCTGTGTGCCGCGCCGCTGGAAACCAGCGTGCCGGGGGTGTTCGCCGTCGGCGACGTGCGCTCCGGCTCGGTCAAGCGCGTGGGTGGCGCCATCGGCGAGGGCGCTGCGGCGGTCGCACAGATCCACCACCACCTCGCAGGGTTGCCGGCGTAGCGTTGACTCTTTCGCGTGACGCTCGACTTCGTCATCCCGCCGAGTGCACCCAGGGCCTGATCCTGCGCTTCCAGGCGGCGACCGATCGGATGGCCTCGGACGACCCGGCGCGGGCTGCACTCGCCCAGGTGCTGGACCGCGCCGAAGACGTGCTGAGGCAACAACTCGATCGCCTGTTCGACCCGCGCGAGCCGCCGCGTTCACACGATCGAGTGAACGGCGGGTAAAACGAATGGGGGTTCTGCCGCGGCGATGGAAGACCTATCGTTCAATCCCCCGCGCCCCAAGGAGCCACGCATGGCCCGCACGAACCAACAACACGGCGTGGCAGCGTGCGCGGGCGGAAGCTGGGCTCGGCGACCTGCGCCGACATCCTGTGGCATTCCAGCCGTTCGATGACGCACCACTACAGCATGGCGCAGACCGTCGAGCTGCACTCCGCGCTGGAGAAGATCAAGGAAGATTCGGGCCGCTGGAACAAGAGCCTGACCACGCTGCGGATGGAGCAGGAGGCCGCGCGCTCGACGGCCACTCCCCCAAAAGTCCCCCGGCAAGAAAAAACGCCCTAGAGGCGTAAACCTCTAAGGCGTTGAATCATTTCTTGTTTTTTGGTGCGGCTGGCAGGATTCGAACCCACGACCCCTTGGTTCGTAGCCAAGTACTCTATCCAACTGAGCTACAGCCGCTGAGCCTCGCAGTGTAGCACGACTTTTTTCAGATTCCGGCGAGCGTTGCGGCTTGTCGATAGCAATCGGCCGTGCGCTCGACATCGCCCTGCTGCTCGGCCAGGTGCGCGAGCAGCACCCAGGCGTCGCGGCGCGCGGCCAGCGGCAGCTCGTCGGCATCGGCGGCCTGCTGCAGCAGCAGCCGCGCCTTGCCCCACAGCTCGCGTTGCGCCAGCGCGCGGCCCACCGCATGCGCCAGCGCCGGCTCGCGCGGGAAGGCCTGCAGCGAGGCCTCCAGCCGCGGCAGCCAGTCGGCTCCGATGCCGTCGATCGACGCGACCAGCGCCTCGGCCAGCGCACAGCGCTCGTCGATGCCCAGCTCGCCCAGCCGCTCCCAGAACGGCCGCAGCGCATTGCGCGCATCCGCCTGCGCACCGAACTTCGACAGCCGCGTGGCGGTGCGCGCCGCGACGAACGGGTCGCGCCGGTCAACGGCCTCGAGCGACAACCACACGCGCCGCACCTGGTCGGCATCGCGCGCGCCATCGAGCGATTCGAACGCGAGCGAGCGCAGCAGGCCCTGCGCCGCCTCCTTCGAGAAGGCCTGGTGCTTGGCCAGCAGCCGCGCGGTCTTCAGCGCCTCGTGCGG
>NZ_JBFUGN010000265.1:0-6937 GCF_056402895.1 Rhizobacter sp. P3_B12
GCGCGACACCGGCCACGCCGAACACCACCAGCAACGCGGCCCAGGCCGCCGGCTCGGGCGTGCTCGGCACCTCGGCGCCCAGCGCGGTCTCGGCCACGCCCTGCGGCAGGGGCAGCGGCTGGTCGACGGTGGGCGCGAGGGCCGGATTCGGGTTGCGCACCACCTGATCGATCGCGATGAAGCTGGTGTACTGCGTCAGCAGGCTGTACTTCAGGCCGAGTGCGGTGATGGCCTCCTTCTCGGAATTGCCTCCCACCAGCGACTCCTGGTCGCTGAGCGCCGCGATGCGTCCGCGGGCCCACAGGTGGCGCAGCGCGGACGAGGTCTGGTCCTCGTGGCCGGCCACGATCAATTCCTCGTGCCACGGCCCATCGGCCGCGCGGCCGTCGAGCACCAGCCTGCCCGCCGCCGGCTCGCCCGGGCGCGAGCGCCACTTGCCCTGGATCAGCACCGGGCGGCCGCCCAGCACGTCGGGCAGCGCGGGCGGCTCCACGTCGTAGACGTCCAGCCCGTCGAAGCGCGCCTTCAGCTGCGTCAGCACCGGCGAGTCGATGATGCGGCGCAGCCGCTCGGCCTGCGCGGCGGCCTGCGACGGCTTCGTGACGACGAAGGCCTCGCCCTGGCCGGCACGCGCCAGCCCTTCGATCAGGTTGCGGTTGACGCTGCTGCCGATGCCGAACGCGAACACGTTGAAGTCGTTCAGGTGGCGGCGCACCAGCTGGAACACCTCGGATTCGACCGTCACGTAGCCGTCGGTCACGACGATCACGCTGCGCGACAGGTCGGCAGGCTTCGGCAGCTCGGCGATGCGGCGCAGCGCCGGCACGATCTCGGTGCTGCCGCCGCCGCCGGTCTGCGCCAGCGCCTGCAGCGCACGCTCGATGTTGGCGCGCGTGGCCGGCACCGAGGCCGGCGACAGCATGCGGCTGCTGCCGGAGAACAGCATCACGTTGAAGGTGTCGCTCGGGCGCAGGCCGCCGATCAGGTTCTGCAGCAGCACCTTGGCGGTGTCGAGCGGGTAGCCGTGCATCGAGCCGGAGATGTCGACCACGAAGATGTAGTCGCGCGGGTTGACCTGCTGCAGCGGCACGGCCTTCGGCGGCTCGACCATCGCGAGGAAGAAGTTCTCGCCGCCGGTCTGCTCGTCGCCGCGGTACAGCATCAGGCCGGAGGCGATGCGGTCGCCGGCCAGGCGGTAGGTCAGGATGAAGTCGCGGTTGTTGGATGCCTTCGTGTCGGCGAGGCTCACGCTCGCGTGCGCCGTGTCGCCGCCCTGCACGCGGATCTCGTGCGACGGCGAGCTCACGTCCTTCACCGCGATCGGTGCATCGACCCGCAGCTTCAGGTCGAACGCGGTGTTCGATTCGACGCCGGCGCGCAGGTAGGGCGTCGCGGCCCAGGCTTGCCGGTCCGCCGCACCGGCGGGGTTGCTGTAGCGCGGGCCGACGACGGTCGGGAACACGAAGCCGTATTGCGCGTCGGTCGGCACCAGCAGCTCGGTGTAGCGCAGCTCCACCGCCACGTCGTCGCCCGGCAGGATGTTGGCGACGTTCATCTCGAACACGTTCGGCCGGTGCTGTTCGAGCAGCGCGCTGGTCTTGCCCTCGCGCCTGGCGTTGTCGTACTCGATGCGCGCCTGCTGCTTCTCGCGGATGCGGGCGGTCAGCAGCCGGTTGCCCAGGCGCACGTTCATCGCGTAGATGGCGGCCTGCGTCGAGCCGGGGAACACGTAGCGCGCCTCGATCGGGCGCTGGCCCTCGTTGCGGTAGTGCTGCGTGACGGTCACGTCGGCGATCACGCCGCTGATGCGCACGTCGACCGCGGTCGATTTCAACGGCAGCCGGTCGGTGCCGGGGTCGCCGTTGTCGACGAAGAAGTACGGGCTCTCGCCCTTGCGGGCCTCGGCGTCGTCGGCGCGCGCCGGCGACCAGGCGAGCGTGAGGATCGCGGCGAACAGCGACAGCGCGATGCACAGCAGCACGCGGCCGACGTGGGTGAGCGGGCGAAGCGGGTGGAACGGGACGCGGCGCAGCGGGGTCATGTCGATTCTCCTGGGCGCGCCGCAGGGAGGGCGCGTGGCCGCAAGAATCGACGCAGCATGCGAAGCGGTTTCGAAGCCGCCGCAGCGTCGTGTGAAGGGCGTGTGAAGCCGACCGGCGCCGGGTCATGGATGACGGCCGCATGACCGAACCATGATGACGGCACGGGCGATACAGTGGCGCATGTTCCGACTCCGCCTCTCGCTCGCATTGGCCGCCCTGGTCGCCCTGGTCTGCATCCAGGCGGTGGCCGTGCGCTGGGGCGCGATCCGCGTGTACGCGTATGCGCAGCACAGCCGGCTCGCGAGCGACATCCTGTCCGAGTTGCTGGAGCTGTCGGCCGACAAGCAGCGGCTGCGCGTGTGGGCCTCGCAGCAGCTGATGGGCGCCGACGCCTCGCTCGAGCTGCGCGACCGGCTGCTGGCGCGGATGCAGACCCGCGCGGCCAACCTGAAACAGCTGGCGGCGCGCGACCTCGGCGCCCGGAGCGAACTCGCGGCAGACGACGGCGTGCCGGTCCCGCCCGAGGTGCCGCAGCTGGTGGCCGTCACCGAGCTGCTCGACGACAACATCGTGGCCGTGCGCTCGCGCCTGCTGCAATTGGCGCCGCTCGAGCGCGGCGCCGAGTTCAGCACGGTCTGGCGTGAGCTCAACCAGGTGTTCGACACGGCCCGCGGCCGCGACCTGCGCGAGCTCGTCAACGGCGCGATCGAACGCCAGCGCATCGTGGTGCCGGCCGCGCGTGCGGCCACCGTGCACGGGCTGGACATGCTGCGGCTGCAAGGCGGCGCGATGGTGCTGGTCACGCTGGTAGTGGCGGTGCTGCTGGCGCTGCACCTGGGCCGGCGGCTGCAGCGCCCGCTCGACCGCCTGCTGGGCGGCATCCAGGCCCTGCAGGCCGGCGACCTGGGGCACCGCGTCGCGATCGGGTCGGGCGACGAGTTCGACCGCCTGGCCGGGCATTTCAACGCGATGGCGGCCGAGCTGCAGCAACACCGCAGCGAGGCCGATGCGGCACGCCACCGGCTGGAAGATGCGGTGCAGGCGCGCACGCTTGAACTGAGCACGGCGCACGAGGCGTTGCAGCACATCGATGCCCGCCGCCGCCAGCTGTTCGCCGACCTGGGCCACGAGTTGCGCACGCCGGCCACCGCGATCCGCGGCGAGGCCGAGATCGCGCTGCGCGGCGCCGACAAGCCGGTGGCCGAGTACAGGCAGAGCCTGTCGCGCATCGTCGGCGGCGTGAAGCAGCTGGCCGGCGTCATCGACGACCTGCTGCTGATCGCGCGGGCCGAGGCCGACCAGCTCGCGATGCGCTTCGATGCGGTCGACGTGCCGGCGCTGCTCGGCGACGCGGCCGAGCAGGCCGAGGCGCTCGGCGCGCAGCACGAGGTGAGCGTACATCTCGACGCGCCGCCGCGGGATGCATCCAGCCCCGCCAGCGTGCACGCCGACGCCGACCGCCTGCGGCAGGCGGTGGTGATCGCGCTCGACAACGCGGTCCGCTACTCGCGGCGCGGCGGCACGGTGCGCCTGGGTTGGCAGGTGCGCGACGACCGGATGGAGATCCTCGTGCAGGACGACGGCATCGGCATCGATGCGGAGGAGCTGCCGCTCGTGTTCGAGCGCTTCGTGCGCGGCCGCCGGGCGCGGGCACACCGGCCGGACGGCACCGGCATCGGCCTGTCGATCGCGCAGGCCATCGTGCGCGCGCATCGCGGCGAGATCCACCTCGACAGCCGCCTCGACGAAGGCACCACCGTGCGCATCGAGCTGCCCTGCCGGCGGGAGCAGGCGGCATGAACCTGCTGGTGGTCGAGGACGACGTGCGGGTCGCCGATTTCCTGGTGCGCGGCCTGCGGGCCGAGGGCTATGGCGTGCAGCTCGCCCRCACCGGGCCGCAGGGGCTGGCGCTGACGCGCAGCAGCGCGCCCTCGCTGCTGATCCTGGACCTGATGCTGCCCGGCCTGAGCGGGCTGGAGCTGTGCCAGACGCTGCGCGCCGAGGGCTGCCACGTGCCGATGCTGATGCTCACCGCGCTGAGCAACCTCGAGGACAAGGTGAACGGCCTGCGCCTGGGCGCCGACGACTACCTCACCAAGCCCTTCGCGTTCGAGGAGCTGCTGGCGCGCATCGAGGCGCTGCTGCGGCGCGGCCGCGAGCAGCGCCCGCGCGCCAGCAGCCTGCAGGTGGCCGACCTGGTGCTGGACCGCGAAAGCATGCAGGCGAGCCGGGCCGGCAAGCAGCTCGCGCTGACGGCCCGCGAGCTCGCGTTCCTCGAGCTGCTGATGAGTGCGCCGGGGCGCGTGTACAGCCGCGAACGCATCCTCTCCAACGTCTGGGGCACGAACGAGGATCCGCTGACCAACGTGGTCGACGTCTACGTGCGCCGCCTGCGCGCCAAGGTGGACGAAGGCCATGCGCTGGCGCTGATCAAGACGGTGCGCGGGCTCGGCTACCGGCTCGACGCGCAGCCCGGCTGACGGCGCGCCGCCGTTCATCCGGCGTTCATGTGGGCGTCAGCGGCCGTTCATCGCGGCGCACGGGTCCCGTTCATGGGCCGCTCGAACAATGGCAACCATGCATCGCGACGCGGTGCAGCGCCGCGATGCGGTGTCATCCAACCCAGACGAGGACCTTTCATGAACCTGCTGCGAGCAGCTCTCCTTCCCGCGATCGGCTTCAGCCTGTCGACCGCTGCCCTGGCGCAGGCGCCGTCCACCCAGGCCTGCCAACCCACCGACGACAAGCAGATCGCGGCCCTGTTCGACCGCTGGAACGATTCGCTGCGCACGCTCGATCCGGACCAGGTCGTCGCGAACTACGCGAGCGACGGCGTGCTGCTCCCCACCGTGTCGGACACGCCGCGCACCAACCCGGCCGAGATCCGCGACTACTTCGTCAAGTTCCTGAAGAGCACGCCGCAGGGCCAGATCGATCGCCGCATCATCAAGATCGGCTGCAATGTCGCGCAGGACGTCGGCACCTACACCTTCACGCTGAAGGGCGGCATGAAGGTGCATGCCCGCTACACCTACGTCTACGAGTGGCAGAACGGCCGCTGGCTGATCGCGCACCACCATTCGTCGGCGATGCCGGAGGCGGGCGCCGGCAAATGACGGCCGGCACGTAGCCGCGGACCGTCAGGCGCCGAGCGGCAGCGACAGCGTCGCGATGGCGCCGCCGGCCGCGGCGTTCTTCAGCGTGATGCGCCCTTCGTGCAGCTCGGCGATCTCGCTGACGAACGAGAGCCCGAGCCCGGTGCTCTTCTTGCGCGAATGCGGCCGCGCCAGCGAATAGAACTTCTCGAACACCTTCGATTCGGCGTAGTCGGGAATGCCGGGGCCGCTGTCCTGCACGCGCAGGTCGACGGTGCGGCGGTTGATCTGCAGCGACAGCCGCACCGTGCCGCCCTCGGGCGAGAAATCGAGCGCGTTGTCGAGCAGGTTCGACAGCGCGCGCTGCAGCAGGAAGGCATCGCCGTCGACGCTCGCCTCGGGCCCGTCCTCGACCACGATGCTCAGCTTGCGCGTGGCGGCGGCGGCCTGCGCGCTCGCGGCCGCCTCGTTCACCAGCGGGCGCAGCGCGACCGGCGCGCGCCGCTCCAGGCTGCGCCGCGACTCCAGCGCGGTCAGCTCCATCATCCGGTCGACCAGCTCCTGGATGCGGTGCGTCTCGCGTGCGATGTTGGCGATGAAGCGCGCGCGGTCGGCATCGGGCATCGGCTCCTGCAGCAGCTCGGCCGCGCCGCGGATCGCCGACAGCGGGCTCTTCACCTCGTGCGTCAGCGTCTGCACGTAATCGGCCACGTAGTTGCGGCCGGCCAGCGCATCGCGCATCTCGTCGTAGGCGGCGCCGATCGCGCCGAGTGCACGCCGGCCGAGCCGCGGCAGGCTGAAGCTGCGCTGCGCGCGCACATAGCGCACGTAGTCGGCGATCAGCCCGAACGGCCGCACCAGCCACACCGAGACGATCACCACCAGCAGCAGCACCGCGACCACCGAGGTCACGCCGACCAGCAGCGTCTTGCGCCGCGCCGCATCGACGAACTGCCCGAAGCTCTGCACCGGCTTGCCGACGCTGACCGCGCCGATGATCTCGTTGCGAGCGCGCACCGGCGCGGCGACGTACATCACCGCGGTGCGGTTGTCGTTGTCGATGTCGGGCGTGGTGCGCGCACCGTACTCGCCCTGCAGCGCGCGCCACACGTCGTGCCACTGCGCGTAGTCCTCGCCGAGGTGGCGCTGCGTCGAGTCGTAGACCACCTTGCCGGCGCGGTCGGTGACGATCAGGCGCAGCTCGACGCGCGTCTTCTCGAAGCCGAAGATGTCGGCCTTGAAGCGGCGCGCATACAGCGACTCGAACACCGGCGCGAGCGTCTGGGCGCGCAGCGTGCCGTCGGCCGACGAGGCCTCCAGCGTCGCGGCGATCAGGTGCGCCGTCTCGACCAGCGACTCCTCGGCCGACTCGCGGTAGCGCGGGTCGATGTCGCCGAGCAGCCGGTACATCAGCACGCCGACGCCGAACGCGTAGGCGAGCAGGATGCCGACGAAGATCCGCGTCCGTTTCGAGATGTCAGCTCTCCGGCTTGGTGGCCGGCAGGTCTTCTGCCAAGGCGTAGCCGGTGCCGCGGTGCGTCTTGATCGGCTCCAGCCCCGGCGCGACCAGCTTCATCTTCGCGCGCAGCGTCTTCACGTGCGCATCGACCGTGCGGTCGAGGCTTTCGGTGGCATCGTCCCACACGCGCTCGAGCAGCGTGTCGCGCGAGAACACGTGGCCCGGGCGCGAGACCAGCGTCTTCAGCAGGCCGTACTCGTAGCGTGACAGCTCGAGCAGCTGGCCGTAGAAGCGGATCTGCCGCCGCCCGTCGTCGACCGCGATCGGCGGCACCGGTGCGG
>NZ_JBFUGN010000266.1:0-6906 GCF_056402895.1 Rhizobacter sp. P3_B12
CGAGGCACCGGCGGCGGTCGCTGGAGCGGAGCCGGCGGGGTCGGCGGCGCTCGCGGCTCCGGCGGCCGGCTGCGAGGCTGCGGCGGGTTCTGGTGCAGGGGCCGGCACCGGCGGTGCGGCCGCGACGACCACGGCCGACGCTGCGCGTGGCGCGGCGACCGTCAGCTCGCTGGAGCGCGGCGACATCAGCGTCCACCACGCGGCGGCAGCGATTCCGATGCCGGCGGCGACCACCAGGCCCCAGGCCAGGCGGTGGCGCCCGGTGGGTTGCTCGGCGGACTCGTCGGTGCCGTCGCCGTCCTGCGGATGCTCCTCGAGCCAGTGGCGCAGCTCGCGCGACAACGCACGCGCCGAGCGATAGCGGTCGTCGGGGTTCTTCTCCATCGCCCGGGCGGCGATCTCGGACAAGGCCTTCGGCACGCTGCTGTTGACCTGGTGCGCGGTCGGCGGGTTGTACTCGGCGACGGCGCGGGTGATCTCGGCCAGCGAGCCGCCGCGGAACGGCCGCACGTCGGCCAGCAGTTCGTAGAGCACGACGCCGAGCGAGAACACGTCGCAGCGGCGGTCCACCGGCTGCTGGCGCACCTGCTCGGGCGACATGTAGTAGGGCGAGCCGCCGACGATGTCCTCGCCGTTCGCATCGTGCTGGTGCGCGATGCGGGCGATGCCGAAATCGAGCACGCGCGGCTGCGTGCGCCCGACCATGAAGATGTTGGCCGGCTTGATGTCGCGGTGCACCACGCCCTTCGAGTGCGCATAGGCGAGCGCGTCGGCGACGCGGCGCACGATCAGCGCGGCCTGGTGCGGCGACGGCCGCCAGCCTTCCTGGCGCAGCTGGCGCAGGTCGCGGCCCTTCAGCAGCTCCATCGCGATGTAGGCGCCTTGCTCGCTCGCGCCGGCATCGAACACCGTGACGATGTGCGGGTGGCTCAGGCCGCCGGCCGCGCGGGCCTCGTTCAGGAACAGCGCATTGAACGCATCGCGCTGCTCGGCGGAGATCTCGAGGTTCAGGGTCTTGATCGCGATCAGGCGCGACAGCAGCGGGTCGTGCGCGGCATAGACCACGCCGAGGCCGCCTTCGCCGATGCGGTACTTGAGCGCGTACCGGCCGATGTGGCCGATGGTCGGCATCTGGTCGGCACCGCCCATCGGCGGCACCGTGGTCGAGAAGGTGGCGGCCGGTTGTGCGGGCAGCCCGAGATCGGTGTCGCCCCACTTCGGCGCACCCGGCGCCGAGTTGGCAAGGTCGGAGGATGGATCAGGAACAGGGCCGGGCATGAGGCGGATTGGGTTCGTGGCACGGTTGTCCACCACGCACGCAGCTTAGTGCAAGCGCATCAGGCCCTGGCAGTAAAAAACCCCGCGTTCTGTGCATTCGTAACATGCGCTTGCGAAAGTCGACGAGATGGTGCAGGGGGTTCAACCCAAAACCGACAGCAAAAACGACGGCAAAAGATGACGACTACGGGGACAGCAATTGCTGCAGGCGCTGCACCGCATCCTGCAGATGCGCCATCGAGCTCGCATACGACAGGCGGATGTAGCGATCGGCCGCATGCGGCCCGAAATCGCGGCCCGGCGTGATCGCCACCTGCGCCTCGCGCATCAGGCGGAAGCAGAAGTCCCAGCTGCTGTCGGCATGTGCCGAGCAATCGGCCCAGGCGTAGAACGCGCCGTCAGGCAACACCGGCACGCGCAGGCCCATCGCCTGCAGCGCCGGCACCAGGAAATCGCGGCGCGCGCGGAACTCGGCGCGGCGGCGCTCGAACTCGGCGATCGAGGCCGGCTCGAAGCAGGCCAGCGCCGCCTGCTGCGCGAGCGACGACGGGCAGATGTAGAGGTTCTGCGCGAGGCGCTCGATCGGTGCCACCAGTTCCGGCGGCAGCACCAGCCAGCCGAGCCGCCAGCCGGTCATGCTGAAGTACTTCGAGAAGCTGTTGATCGAGATCACGTCGTCGCCATGCGCGAGCGCGGTGTGGCCGAACGCATCGTCGAAGCTCAGGCCGAGGTAGATCTCGTCGACCATCGTGAAGCCGCCGCGCTCGCGCACCGCCTGCACGATGCGCCCCATCTCGTCGAACGCGATCGAGGTGCCGGTCGGGTTCGACGGCGAGGCGAGCAGCACGCCGCGCGTCGCGGCCGTCCAGGCCGATTGCACGGTGGCGGCATCCGGCTGGAAGCGGTGCTCGGGCGAGGCCGGCAACAGCCGCGCGACGCCATCGGCGGCGGCCACGAAGTGGCGGTTGCACGGGTAGCTGGGGTCGGGCATCAGCACCTCGTCGCCGCGCTCGACGAGCGCCAGGCAGGCGAGCTGCAGCGCGGCCGACGCGCCGGCGGTGATCACGATGCGTTCGGGTGCGATGTCGACCTGGAAGCGCTCGGCGTACCAGCGGCTCAGCCGCTCGCGCAAGGCCGGCAGGCCGGTGGCCTGCGTGTACTGCGTGCTGCCGCGCTCCAGGCATTCGCGCGCGGCCTGCTGCACCAGCGGCGGCGCGGTGAAATCGGGCTCGCCGATGTTCAGGAAGATCATCGGCCGGCCGCCCTGCGCGGGGTCGCAGGCGGCGGTGCGCGACAGCTCGACCGCCGCCTTCGCGCACTCCATCACGTAGAAGGGCTCGATGTGGTCCAGGCGGCCGGCGAGCTTCATGGCGGCATCGCGCCGGGTCAGCGTCGCTGGGCGCGGAACGCCGCCACCTCGACCGGGCGCAGGTCGAGCGCCGCCTTGTCGAGCACGCCGTTCACGTACTTGTGGCCGTCGGTGCCGCCGAAGCTCTTGGCCAGCTCGACCGCCTCGTTGATCGCGACCTTGTACGGGATGTCGATGCAGTGCTTCAGCTCGTAGGCGCCGATCATCAGCACGCCGTGCTCGATCGGCGACAGCTCGGTGGTCTTGCGGTCGACGTGGCGCGAGAGCACCGCGTCGAGGTCGGCGGCTTCGGCGATGCAGCCGTGCAGCAGCGCATCGAAGTGCGCCGCATCGACCTTGTCGAAGCCTTCCTGCTCGCGCATGTGGGCATCGACCACGCCGACCTCGGCGCCGGACAGCAGCCACTCGTACAGGCCTTGCAGCGCGGCTTCGCGCGAGCGGCGGCGCGACGATTTGGGCTGCGGCTTGCCCCCCTTGCCCGCGGGCTTCTTCGCCGCCGGTGCGGCATCGGCCGCCGGCTTCTTCGGTTCGGTCTCGCTCACGTCAGGTCTTCCAGCAGGTTGGCCATCTCGACGGCGACGCGTGCGGCGTCACGGCCTTTTTCTTCGACGCGGGCCCAGGCCTGGGCCTCGTCCTCGACGGTCAGGATGGCGTTGGCGATCGGGATCTCGTGGTCGAGCGCGACGCGCGTGACGCCGGCGCCGCTCTCGTTGGACACGAGTTCGAAGTGGTAGGTCTCGCCGCGGACGATGCAGCCGAGCGCGACCAGCGCGTCGTAGCGGTCGCTCGCGGCCATCGCGTTCAGCGCCAGCGGCACCTCCAGGGCGCCGGGCACCGTCACGTGCTTGATGTGCTTGGCGGCGACGCCCAGCGTGTTCAGCTCGGCGATGCAGGCGTCGGCCAGCGCCTGCGTCAGCTTGTCGTTGAAGCGCGCCTGCACGATGCCGATGCGCAGGTCGGTGCCGTCCAGGTCGGCCGCCTGGCCCTTGTCTGCTGCTTGCATGTCAATCCAGTCGGTCGTTCAGTGTTCGGGGGCGACGAAGCCGGTGACCTCGAGGCCGTAGCCGGTCATGCTCGGCATGCGGCGCGGGCTGCCCAGCAGCTTCATCTTCGTGACGCCCAGCTCGCGCAGGATCTGGGCGCCGATGCCGTAGGTGCGCAGGTCCATCTGCGCGCGGGCGCGCGCCGGCGCCGCCGGGGTTTCCTGCCAGTGCGACAGCAGCGACAGCACGTCCTCGCCGCAGTTCAGCAGCACCGCGACGCCGCGCGCGCTGGCCTGCAGCGTGGCAAGCGCCTTGTGCAGCGGCCACGAGTGGCTGCAGGCACCGGTGTCGAGCAGGTCCATCACCGACAGCGGCTCGTGCACGCGCACCAGCACCTCGTCGCTCGTGTCGATGCGGCCGTGGCTCAGCGCCAGGTGCAGGCCGCCGGTGCGGTCGCTGAAGGCGGTGCAGTCGAAATCGCCCTGTGCGGTGGTCAGCGTGCGCTGGCCGATGCGTTCGATCAGGCTCTCGTTGCGGCTGCGGTAGCCGATCAGGTCGGCGATGGTGCCGATCTTCAGGCCGTGTTCCAGCGCGAAGACCTCCAGGTCCGGCAGGCGCGCCATCGTGCCGTCGTCCTTCATGATCTCGCAGATCACCGAGGTGGGGCTCAGGCCGGCCATCGCCGCGAGGTCGCAGCCGGCCTCGGTGTGGCCGGCGCGCATCAGCACGCCGCCATCCTGCGCTTGCAGCGGGAAGATGTGGCCGGGCTGCACCAGGTCGGCGGCCTGCGCATCGCGCGCGACGGCGGCCTGCACGGTGCGGGCGCGGTCGGCGGCCGAGATGCCGGTGGAAACGCCGGTGGCGGCTTCGATCGAGACGGTGAACGCGGTGCCGTGGCGGGTGCCGTTGCGGGTGGCCATCGGCGGCAGCTGCAGGCGCTCGCAGCGCTCGCGGGGGAGGGTCAGGCAGATCAGGCCGCGGCCGAAGCGCGCCATGAAGTTGATCGCCTCGGGCGTCACGTGGTCGGCCGCGAGCACCAGGTCGCCTTCGTTTTCGCGGTCTTCCTCGTCGACGAGGATGACCATGCGGCCGGCGGCGAGCTCGGCGATCAGTTCAGGTACGGGGGAAATGGGCATCCGCGGATTGTAGGCGGGCGGGATCGAGCAACTCCCCCGGATCCGGCTTTGCCGGGCCGAGGGGAGGCGCCCCCTCGGGGGGCAGGAGCGAAGCGACGTGGGGGCGCTATTTCCCCAGCATGCGCTCGACGTAGCGGGCGATCAGGTCGATCTCGAGGTTGACGCTCGAACCGGCCGCCAGTGTGCCCAGCGTCGTGTTCTCGATCGTGTGCGGGATCAGGTTGATGCTGAACTCGCAGCCGTCCGGGCGGTCGTCGACGCGGTTGACCGTCAGGCTGACGCCGTTCACCGCGACCGAACCCTTGTAGGCCAGGAAGCGGCCGATGTGCGCCGAAGCCAGCACGCGCAGCTCCCACGATTCGCCGACCGGCGCGAAATGCGTCACGCGGCCGATGCCGTCGACGTGGCCGCTGACCAGGTGGCCGCCCAGCCGGTCGTGCGCCCGCAGCGCCTTCTCGAGGTTGACCGGGCCGGGCTGCGACAGGCCGGCGGTCTTGTCCAGGCTCTCGGCCGAGATGTCGATCGTGAAGCGGGCCGCGGCGGCGTCGAAGGTGGTCACCGTCATGCAGGCGCCGTTCAGCGAGATGCTGTCGCCGAGCTGCACGTCGTCGAGGTAGCGGTCGGGGGCATGCAGCGTCAGTTGCAGGCCGTGGGAGGCGTCGGCGCCGAGCGGGCGGACGGATTCGATGCGGCCGAGGCCGGAGATGATGCCGGTGAACATGGGCGTGATTCTCTCAGTCAGAACATTTCCCGTGCTGGCGGGCGGGCGATCACCCGCAGGTCGTCGCCGATGCGGTCGACCGCGTGGAAGCGCAGCGCGGCCGCGTCGTCCAGCCGCTCGAGCGGGCCGAAGGCGGCCAGGTCGCGGCCGGCCCCGAGCAGCTTCGGCGCGAGGTACACGAGGTACTCGTCGACCAGCCCCTCGCGCACGAACGAGCCGTTCAGCTTGTGGCCGGCCTCGACGTGCAGCTCGTTGATGCCGCGCTGTGCCAGGTCGGCCAGCACCGCCGGCAGGTCGACTTTGCCGGTCGGGCCGGGGCGCAGGATCACCTCGGCGCCGGTCGCTGCGAGCGTGTCGACGCGGGCTGCCTCGGGTGCCGCGGCATAGACCAGCACCTGGCCGGGCGCGTCGAGGATGCGCGCGGTGGGGGGCATGTCGAGCCGCGAATCGATGACGACGCGCAGCGGTTGCCGCGCGGTCTCGACCAGCCGCACATCCAGCCGGGGGTTGTCGTCGAGCACGGTGCCGACGCCGGTCAGCACCGCGCCGGCGCGCTTGCGCCAGGCGTGGCCGTCGGTGCGCGCGGCCTCGCCGGTGATCCACTGGCTGGCGCCGTTGTTCAATGCGGTGCGGCCGTCGAGCGAGGTCGCGGCCTTCAGGCGCACCCATGGCCGCCCGCGCACCATGCGCGAGAAGAAGCCGATGTTGAGCTCGCGCGCCGCTTCGCCCAGCAGTCCGGATTCGACCTGCACGCCCTGCGCCCGCAGCCGCGCCAGGCCCTGGCCCGCCACCAGCGGGTTCGGATCGGCGATGGCGCAGACGACGCGCGCGATGCCGGCGGCCAGCAGCGCATCGCAGCACGGCGGCGTGCGGCCGTGGTGCGAGCACGGTTCCAGCGTGACATAGGCGGTTGCGCCCGGCGTCGCATGACCGCGCGCGGCGGCATCGCGCAAGGCCATCACCTCGGCATGCGGCCCGCCGGCCTGCTGCGTGTGCCCGCGCCCGATCACCTGGCCGTGCGCGTCGAGGATCACGCAGCCGACGCGCGGGTTCGGGTCGGTCAGGCCGATCGCGTGCTCGGCCAGCGCAAGTGCTTCGCGCATCGCGGCGTGGTCGGCGGGCGTGAACGCCGCGGCGTTCGGGGACTCGGTGGGCGGCATCGGACGGATCAGGGTTGGTGCTGCACGGTGTCCAGCAGGGCGTCATTGTGCGTCGCGATGGCGCTGCCGTCCGGGCAGGGCTGGTCGCCGCGCACCAGCAGGTAGTTCTGCTGGCGCAGCGCGCCGTGCACCGCGGTGTAGCGGGCGGGGTGCTCGTCGTTGCGGTCGATCGCGCCGCTGCCGTCGAGGTCGGCGCTGTAGCGGCACACGCGCTGGCTGCCGGCGCGCGTGCCCACGCTCCAGCCGAGCGGTTCGATCT
>NZ_JBFUGN010000267.1:0-6886 GCF_056402895.1 Rhizobacter sp. P3_B12
ACGCAAGGATGCGATGTCCTTGATCTGCGCCTCGAGCTCGCGGATCTTCACCGACAGGAATTCGTTGCGGTGGATCTGGTTCTCCGTCATCTGCTGCAGCACCAGGTACCACATGCCGACGGCTGCGAGACCCGCCGCGGCGGCCAGCGCCAGGCCCAGGAAGAACGCCGCCTTGCGCCGCTTGCGCTTTTCTTCGCGGTGCGGAAGTAGGTTGATCAGAATCACTGCAGGAACCTCCGCATCGCCAGCCCGCAGGCCGTGAGGTAGGAAGGCGCTTCACGGCGCAGCTTGCTCTCGCGGACCGCGGAGCCCAGCTTCATGTTTTCGAACGGATTGACGACCATCGACGCGAAGCCCGTCAACTCGGTGACGCGGTCCTTCAGCCCCGGCAGGGTCGCCGTGCCACCAGCCAGCATCACGTAGTGCACCTTGTGGTGCGGCGTGCTGGTGAAGAAATACTGCAGCGCACGCCCGATCTCCTGCGACAGGCTGTCGACGAACGGCACCAGCAGCGACGACTCGTAGTCTTCCGGCAATTCGGCCGACAGCTTCTTCTGCTCGGCCTCTTCGAACGAGAAGCCGTACTGGCGGGAGATCAGCTGCGTCAGCTGCGAACCGCCAAAGGCCTGGTCGCGGTCGTAGAGCATCTCTTCGTCGCGCAGCACCTTCAGGCTCGTGGTGTCGGCACCGATCTCGAACAGCGCGACGAGGGCGTCCTTGCCCTCGTTCGGCAGCGCCTCGATCAGCCGGCCCATCGCCAGGCGCGAGGCATGCGATTCGATGTCGAGCACCGCGGGCTTCAGGCCGGCGGCTTCCGCCAGGCCCTGACGGTCCTGCACGCGGTCCTTGCGCGACGCGGCGATCAGCACCTCGACATCGCCCACCGACGTGGGGCTCGGGCCGACCACGGAGAAGTCAAGACTCACCTCGTCCAGCGAGAACGGGATGTATTGGTTGGCTTCGGATTCGACCTGCAGCTCGAGTTCTTCTTCGCGAAGACCGGCCGGCAGCATGATCTTCTTCGTGATCACCGCCGATTGCGGCATCGCGAGCACGACCTGCTTGGTCTTGGTGCCGCTCTTGGTGACCACGCGCCGGACGGCGTCGGCCACTTCGTCGAATTTCTCGATCTGGCCGTCGGTGATCCAGCCCTTCTCGAAGCTCTCGGAGGCGAAACGCTCGAGTACATATTCACCGGAGGCACTCTGGCCCAGCTCGACCAGCTTCACACTGGACGAGCTGATATCCAAGCCGATCATCGGTGGATGCTTTCGGCCTAACAACAGGTCTAGGAAGCTCAAGGGGCCATCTCCCAACGCGACACGAATCGACGACCGAATTGGCGGTGATACGTGCGCTGGATTGTTAAGAAGTTACTTCAATGCTAGCAGTAAACCCTTTGTGCAACAAAGATTTTTCCTTTTCTTGCAACCCATCCTCGTTGCGAAAGCCTGACGGATTTTGGAGCCAAAATTTGTCATTCCGGGTCAACCCTAGGCACCCGGCGACACAAGCTGCCAAGCAGTTCACGGTCGATGCGGACCGGTCAAAGTCGCTTCATATAATCGTCGCGACCACTGTTGGAGTCCCATGAGCGAATCCGAGGGCCCGTCCGAGCGCCCGGCAGCCAGCCCGAACCGCCGATCCTCTTCTTCTGCCTCCTCGCCCTTGCCCGCCTGGGCTCGCTGGCTGGGCCGTGCGCTGTCGTGGCTGGTGGGGGGCGCGCTGGCTGGCGTGCTCACGCTGCTGCTGGTGATCGGCATCGCGCTGTCGGTGGCGTATCCGAACCTTCCCCAGGTCAGCGGCCTCGCCGACTACCGGCCGAAGCTGCCGATGCGCGTCTATTCGGCCGACGGCGTGCTGCTCGGCGAGTACGGCGAGGAACGCCGCAACTTCACGCCGCTCGCCCAGGTGCCCAAGGTGATGCAGGACGCGGTGCTGGCGATCGAGGACGCGCGCTTCTACCAGCACGGCGGCGTCGACTACAAGGGCGTGCTGCGGGCCGGCCTCGCGCAGTTCAACGAGTCGCGCAGCCAGGGCGCTTCGACCATCACGATGCAGGTGGCGCGCAACTTCTATCTCTCCACCGAGAAGACGTTCACCCGCAAGATCTACGAGATCCTGCTGGCGCTGAAGATCGAGAGCCTGCTCAGCAAGGACCAGATCCTCGAGATCTACATGAACCAGATCTTCCTCGGTCAGCGCGCGCACGGGTTCGCRGCGGCCAGCGAGATCTACTTCGGCAAGCCGCTGAAGGACATCACGATCGCCGAGGCCGCGATGCTGGCCGGCCTGCCGAAGGCGCCGTCGGCCTACAACCCGATCGTCAACCCGAAGCGCGCAACGCAGCGCCAGCTCTACATCATCGACCGCATGCTGGAGAACGGCTTCATCACGCCGGAGCAGCACGATGCGGCGCGCGCGCAGCAACTGAAGTACCGCGCGGCACCTGAAGTGGTCGTTCACGCCGAGTACGTGGCCGAGGCGGCGCGCCAGATGATCTTCTCGCAGTACGGCGAAGAGGCCTACACGCGCGGACTCAACGTCTACCTGACCATCCAGGCGTCCGAGCAGACCGTGGCCTACYGGTCGCTGCGCAAGGGCATCATGGATTTCGAGCGCCGTCAGGTGTATCGCGGCCCCGAGGCCTATGTCGACCTGCCGGCCAACGTGAAAGACCTCGACGCCCGCATCGCCGAGGCCCTGGTCGAGCACCCCGACAACGACGAACTGCGCGCTGCCGTGGTGCTCGAAGCGAGCCCGCGCAAGGTCGTGGCGGTGCTGCAGAGCGGCGAATCGCTGACCGTCACCGGTGAAGGCCTGAAGCCGGCCACCTCCGGCCTCGCCGAAAAGGGCAACCCGAAGACGCAGATCCGCCCCGGCGCGGTGATCCGGCTCGTGAAGCTGCCGAAGGGCGACTGGTCGATCACCCAGCTGCCCGAGGTCGAAGGCGCGTTCGTCTCGCTCGATCCGCGCACCGGCGCCGTGCGCACGATGGTCGGYGGCTTCGATCATGCGAAGAGCAAGTTCAACCACGTCACGCAGGCGTGGCGCCAGCCGGGTTCGAGCTTCAAGCCGTTCATCTACTCGGCCTCGCTCGAGAAAGGGTTCACGCCGGCCACCGTCATCAACGACGCCCCGCTGTTCTTCGACGCCGGCACCACCGGCAGCCAGCCCTGGGAGCCGAAGAACTACGACGGCACCTTCGACGGGCCGATGTCGATGCGCCGCGGCCTCGCCAAGTCGAAGAACATGATCTCGATCCGCATCCTGCAGGCGATCGGCCCGGCCTATGCGCAGGACTGGATCACCCGCTTCGGCTTCGATCCCGACAAGCACCCTGCCTACCTGACGATGGCGCTCGGCGCGGGCTCGGTGACGCCGCTGCAGATGGCATCGGCCTACGGCGTGTTCGCCAACGGCGGCTACCGGCTGAACCCGTTCCTGATCAGCAAGATCACCGATTCGCGCGGCCACGTGCTGAACGAGGCGGCGCCGCAGGCAATGGACGACAGCACGCGCACGCTGCCGGCGCGCAACGCGTTCGTGATGGACAGCCTGCTGCAGGAGGTCACGCGCTCGGGCACGGCGGCCAATGCGCAACGCACGCTGAAGCGCCCCGACGTGTACGGCAAGACCGGCACCACCAACGACTCGAACGACGCCTGGTTCGCCGGCTTCCAGCGCAGCGTGGTCGGCGTGGTGTGGATCGGCTACGACAACCCGCGCAAGCTGGGCGACCGCGAGACCGGCGGCGGCCTGTCGCTGCCGGTGTGGATCGACTACATGCAGCAGACGCTGAAGGGCGTTCCGGTCGAGGAGCCGTCAGCCCCCGAAGGCGTGGTCAACATGGGTGGCGAGTGGTACTACGAGGAGTACACCCACGGCAGCGGCGTCAGCAGCCTCGGCCTGGAGGAGAAACTGCCCACGCCGCCCAGCGAGGACGAGAAGAAGGGCATCCTCGACCTCTTCAAGCGCTAGGCAGGATCTCAGGCCGGCGGGGCGAAGCGCAGCGGCATCCCGCCCTGCTCGCTCGCGCAGGCCGAGAGGTCCGCGAAGAACTCCCGCCCTTCCCGCGTGTCGAGCCAGCGGCCGCCGACGTGCTTGTAGTGGTAGCCGCCCGAGCGGGCAGCCAGCCACAGCTCGTGCAGCGGCGGCTGCGTGTTGATCACCAGCTTGCTGCCGTTCGGGAACCCCATCTCCAGCAAGCCCCCGGTGCGCGACGCGTCGATGTCGATCACGTCGTCCTGCAGCCAGGCGTCGACGCTCGCCTCGATGCTCGACAGGATGGCGCCGGTCAGCGCGTGGAACTGGGCATCGCTCAAGGGTGTGGGGACGATCTCGACAGTCATGGCCGGTAGAATTGTTCGCATGTTTCAGCAGCAGCGCAGTGTAGCGAGACGCCTTTCAACACTGGGCGCATCGATGTCTTTGCTGGCCGCGCTCGCGGCCTGCGGCCAGAAAGGGCCGCTGAAGCTGCCCTCGCCGCCTGCCGCGGCACCCTCCGCATCCTCTGCCGCCTCCGCGCCCCCGCTGACCCCATGACCCTGCCCGGTTCGCCCTACGTCGCCTACCGCGGCGCCGATCTCTTCATCGAAGACTGCGCGCTGAACGCGCTCGCCGACCGCTTCGGCACGCCGCTGTACGTGTACTCGCAGGCGGCGATGCTGGCAGCACTCGGCAGCTACCAGCGTGCGCTGGCCGGCCGCGATCACCTGATCTGCTACGCGATGAAGGCCAACTCGAACCTGGCCGTGCTGCAGACCTTCGCGCAGGCCGGCTGCGGCTTCGACATCGTCTCCGGCGGCGAACTGAAGCGTGTGCTCGCAGCCGGCGCGCCGGCGTCGCGCATCGTGTTCTCGGGCGTCGGCAAGACCCGCACCGAGATGCGCGAGGCCCTCGAGGCCGATGTGCTGTGCTTCAACGTCGAGAGCGAGCCCGAGCTCGAGCTGCTGTCGCAGGTGGCCGTCGCCGCCGGCCGCACCGCCCGCATCAGCCTGCGCGTGAACCCCGACGTCGATGCCGGCACCCACCCCTACATCTCCACCGGTCTGAAGGGCAACAAGTTCGGCGTCGCGCACGAGCGCGCGGTCGCCACCTACCAGCGCGCCGCCGCGCTGCCGGGCCTGGAGGTCGTCGGCATCGACTGCCACATCGGCTCGCAGATCACCGAGGCCACGCCCTACCTCAATGCGCTGGACCGGCTGCTCGACCTGGTGGAGGCGGTCGAGGCCCAGGGCATCCGGCTGCAGCACGTCGATGTCGGCGGCGGCCTGGGCATCACCTACACCGACGAGACGCCGCCCGAGGCCGGCGTGCTGGTCGCACAACTGCTCGAGCGCATCGACGCCCGCGGCCACGGCCACCGCCAGGTGCTGTTCGAGCCGGGCCGCTCGCTGGTCGGCAATGCCGGCGTGCTGCTCGCCGAGGTGCTGTACCTGAAGCCCGGCGACGAGAAGAACTTCTGCATCGTCGATGCCGCGATGAACGACCTCGCCCGCCCGGCGATGTACGAAGCCTGGATGGGCATCGTGCCGTGCCGCACGCGGTCCGCGGCGGCAGTCACCTGGGACGTGGTCGGTCCGGTCTGCGAATCGGGCGACTGGCTCGGGCGCGACCGTGCCCTGGCGGTGCAGCCCGGCGACCGCGTCGCGGTGCTGTCCGCCGGCGCCTACGGCATGAGCATGGCCAGCAACTACAACACGCGGCCGCGCGCCGCCGAGGTGCTGGTGTCGGGCTCGCAGGCCTGGCTGATCCGCGACCGCGAAGACGCTGCCGCGCTGTTTGCCGGCGAGCACCTGCTGCCCGGCTAGATCCGTCCTTCTGCCACCGCGTGGCAGGCCACCTGGATGCCGTTGAGCGACAACAGCGCCGGCCGCTCCGCCTTGCAGCGCTCGTTCGCATGCGGGCAGCGCGGGTGGAACGAACAGCCGCTTGGCGGGCTCAGCGGATTCGGCACCTCGCCCTGCACCGGCGTGCGGGCCCGCCCGCTCATCGCGATGTCCGGGATCGCATCCAGCAGCATGCGCGTGTACGGGTGGCGCGGCCTCGCGAAGATCTCCGCCTTCGGCGCCAGCTCGACGACGCGGCCGAGGTACATCACGCCCACCTGGTCGCTGACGTGGCGCACCACCGCGAGGTTGTGCGAGATGAACAGGTAGGTCAGCCCGCGGCTGCGCTGCAGGTCCTTCATGATGTTGAGCACCTGGGCCTGCACCGAGACGTCGAGCGCCGAGGTCGGTTCGTCGCAGACCAGGAACTCCGGCTCGGTGGCCAGCGCCCGCGCGATCGAGATGCGCTGCCGCTGCCCGCCGGAGAACTGGTGCGGGAACTTCTCCATGTCGGCGCTCGCGAGCCCCACCGACTGCAGCAGCTCGCCGACCCYGGCCTTCAGTTGCGCCCGGTCGGTGATCAGCCCGTGCTCGGTCAGCGGCTCCGCGACGATCTGGTGCACCTTCCAGCGCGGGTTCAGGCTCGCGAACGGGTCCTGGAAGATCATCTGCATGCGCCGACGCAACGCGGCCGCTTCCTGGCTGGCCAGCGTCAGCGCGATGTTCTTGTGGCCGAAATGCACCTCGCCGGCGGTCGGCGCCTGCAGGCCGACCAGCAGCCGCGCGACGGTGCTCTTGCCGCAGCCCGATTCGCCCACCAGCGCGAGCGTGGTGCCGCGTTCGATCGAGAAACTGACACCGTCCACCGCATGCACCTGCTGGCGCGGCTTGCGCTCGATCACGCGGTTCAGCCACGGTGCCGAGACGTCGAAGGTCTTCACCAGGTCGCGCACTTCCACCAGCACGTTCATCGCACAGCCCCTGCGGCGGCTGCCGCCGGCGTGTCGTGAAGCCAGCAGGCGGCGCGGGTCGCACCGGCTGCGAGCAGGTCGGGG
>NZ_JBFUGN010000268.1:0-6871 GCF_056402895.1 Rhizobacter sp. P3_B12
CACTGCTCCAGCTGCCGGGCGGCAAGGCGCCCTGCAACGCGGACTCGGCGCTCGCGATCTGCGCCGGCGTGTACGGACCTGCCTCCAGGCAGGCCAGCGCCGGCTCGCCCGGGCCGCCGCCCGGGGCCGAGGTCGCGCCCGCCGGCAGGATGTGCACGCTGTCCGCGCGCACCTGGCGCGCCAGCCGTTCCGGCTCGCGGTCCCCCTGCGCGCGCACGCCGACCACGCCGTCGAGCTGCCCCTGCGTCCAGGCCCAGAAGCCCAGGTTCGCCAGCAGCAGCACCAGCACGATCGCACGCAGCATCAGGCGTCCTCGGCCTGCGGGTCGGGCGCGCCGCCGTCGGCCGGCGTCAGGCGCACGCTGACCTCGCCGCTGCCCACTTCGCGCGGGCCGTCGGCGGTGAGCACGCGCAGCATGCCGTTGGCACTGACGCCGTCGGCGATGCCTTCGGCCACGTCGGGCTGCGTGGTCGTGATCGCGCGGCCGCGCAGCAGGTCGCGTGCGGCGAAACGGTCGACGAAGGCGCCGAAGCCGCGCCGGTTGAACTCGATCAGCGCCTTCACCAGCGGCAGCGCCACGCGCGCGAGCGTGGTCGGCGCGGTCAGCGTGGTGTCGATTTCCTGCACGCAGCCGTAGCCGGTGTTCAGCTCGGTGGTGGCGTGCATCGGCTGCACGTTGATGCCGATGCCGATCACCGCCAGCCGCCGCGGACCGGCGGCCACCGTCTCGATCAGCACACCGCCGAGCTTGCGGCCGAGCCGTGCTCCGGTGCTGGCAACTTCGTCGGATCCGGCCTCCATCAGCCACAGGTCGTTCGGCCACTTCAGGCCGATCCGTGGCGCGCTCGCATCGCCCGGCGTGCGCGGGTCGAGCGCCTCGGCCAGCGCACAGCCGACCGCGAGCGACAGCCCCGACCAATCCGGCGGGTTCATCGGCAGCGACAGCGAGAAGGTCAGCGAGGCGACCGGCGCAGCCTTCCAGACGCGGCCCATGCGGCCGCGGCCGCCGGTCTGGTGCTCGGCCACCAGCAGGCAGGGCTGCACGTCGGCGGCGCGGCGGCCGAAGGCGGCGCTCTCGACGCTGCGGCGCACCTGCACCAGCTCGGCCGGGGCCTCGTCGATCGCGCTGATGTTGACGCGGGCACGCTCCAGCAGCGCGGTGTTGGTCGACGAGATGCGCGCGACGACCTCGACGCTCAGCCCCGGCAGCAGCGGCTCGAGCTGCTGCCACAGCGCCTCGGCACCCCAGTGCTGCGGCGACGCCGCGGGCAGCGTGGTGTCGAGGGTGTCGTCTTCGGTGGGGTCGCTCATCGCAGCCTCAGCGCTTCGGGGCGAGCATCGTGCCGCGGCAGTTGCGGGTGCCGCAGCGGCATTCGTATTCCTTCTTCAGCTTCGGCGTGTAGCGCTCGTCGATGATCAGGCCGTAGTCGTAGAACAGTTCCTCGCCCGGCTTGATCGCGCGCTTCGCCTTGATGAACACGCGGCCGTCGATCTCGTCGGATTCGCAATTCGGCGTGCAGGCGTGGTTGATCCAGCGCGCCGCGTTGCCGCCGTACTTGGCATCGATCGCCATCTCGCCGTCGTCGAGCTGGAAATAGAAGGTGTGGTTCGGGTCCTTCGGGTCGTGCGGATGGCGGCGCAGCGCCTCTTCCCAGGGGATCACCTCGCCCTTGTACTCGATCACGACCTCGCCGCGGGCGATCGGTGCGATCGCGAACACGCCCTTGCCGTGCACGCCGGAGCGGCGCACCTGGATGCGCCGGCCGGCGGCGGCCGCCTGGCCTGCGGCCCGCACGGGGGTGGGCACGGGGGTCGGTCCGGACCGAGGGGTGGACCGAGGGGACTTGGCGGTGCCGGCTTGCGTCATCGGTTTCTTTGGGTACATTGAATTCATGGGTGCGCGCGCGTGCATGCGTGTGCGTGCATGCGCGCGAGAAGCCCGGATTGTAGAGAGCACGCGCCGACCCCGGCCGAGCCATCACCAGAAAGTCCCATGAGCAAGTCACTGATCATTGCCGAGAAGCCCTCCGTCGCCCAGGACATCGTGCGTGCGTTGACGCCCACCGCGGGCAAGTTCGAGAAGCACGACGAGTACTTCGAGGGCGAGCACCACATCGTGACCTCGGCCGTCGGCCACCTGCTGGAGATCAAGGCGCCGGAGGAGTTCGACGTGAAGCGCGGCAAGTGGAGCTTCGCGAACCTGCCGGTGATCCCGCCGCACTTCGATCTGAACCCGATCGACAAGAGCAAGGGGCGGCTGAACGCGATCGTCAAGCTGGTCAAGCGCAAGGACGTCACCGACCTGATCAACGCCTGCGACGCGGGGCGCGAGGGCGAGCTGATCTTCCGGCTGATCCAGCAGCACGCGAAGAGCAAGCACCCGGTGCGCCGGCTGTGGCTGCAGAGCATGACGCCGGCGGCCATCCGCGACGGCTTCGACAACCTGCGCAGCGATGAAAGCCTGCAGGGCCTCGCCCAGGCGGCGCGCAGCCGCTCCGAGGCCGACTGGCTGGTCGGCATCAACGGCACGCGGGCGATGACTGCGTTCAACTCGCGCGACGGCGGCTTCTTCCTGACCACCGTCGGCCGGGTGCAGACGCCCACGCTGTCGATCGTCGTCGAGCGCGAGGAGAAGATCCGCAAGCACGTCTCGCGCGACTACTGGGAGCTGAAGGCCACCTTCGCGGCGCAGGCCGGCGAGTACGAGGGCAAGTGGTTCGACCCGAAGTGGAAGAAGAACCCCGACGACGCCGAGCAGCGCGCCGACCGCCTGTGGAATGCGGCCGATGCGAACGCGATCGCCGAGGCGGCGCGCGGCCAGCCGGCCAGCGTGACGGAGGAGGCCAAGCCCAGCACGCAGAGCGCGCCCGGCCTGTACGACCTCACCACGCTGCAGCGCGAGGCCAACGGCCGCTTCGGCTTCAGCGCAAAGACCACGCTCAGCATCGCGCAGGCGCTGTACGAGAAGCACAAGGTGCTGACCTACCCGCGGACCGACAGCAAGCACCTGCCGGAAGACTATGTCGCCGTCGTGAAGGACACGATGCAGATGCTGGCCACCGACGACCTGCCGGGCCCGCTGCGCCCGCTGTCGGCGCATGCGGCGAAAGCGCTCAAGGAAGGCTACGTCAAGCCGAACAAGCGCATCTTCGACAACGCCAAGGTGTCGGACCACTTCGCCATCATCCCGACGCTGCAGGCGCCGCRCAGCCTGACCGAGGTCGAGGCCAAGCTGTACGACATGGTCGTCAAGCGCTTCCTCGCGGTCTTCTTCCCGTCGGCCGAGTTCATGGTCACGACGCGCATCAGCACCGTGAAGACCGCCGGCAAGGAGCACAGCTTCCAGACCAACGGCAAGGTGATGGTGAAGCCCGGCTGGCTCGCGGTGTACGGCCGCGAGGCGCAGGAGGACGACGCCAACCTGGTGGCGGTCGCCGCGGGCGAGCTGGTGCGTACCGAGGACGTGGCGGTCAACCCGATGAAGACCAAGCCGCCGGCGCGCTACAGCGAGGCGACGCTGCTGTCGGCGATGGAAGGCGCCGGCAAGCTGATCGACGACGACGAGCTGCGCGAGGCGATGCAGGAGAAGGGCCTGGGCACGCCGGCCACGCGCGCGGCCATCATCGAAGGGCTGATCCTCGAGAAGTACATGCACCGTGAGGGCCGCGAGCTGATCCCGACCGCGAAGGCCTTCCAGCTCACGACGCTGCTGCGCGGCCTGGGCGTCGAGGACCTGACCAAGCCCGAGCTGACCGGCAACTGGGAATTCCAGCTGTCCGAGATGGAGAAGGGCAAGCTCAGCCGCGAGACCTTCATGGCCGAGATCGCGGCGATGACGCAGCGCATCGTCGCCAAGGCCAAGGAGTACGACCGCGACACCATCCCCGGCGACTACGCGACCCTCAAGACGCCGTGCCCGAACTGCGGCGGCGTCGTGAAGGAGAACTACCGCCGCTTCACCTGCGTGGGCACGAACGCGGCCGAGGACAACGGCTGCGGCTTCTCGATCAGCAAGATCCCCGGCGGGCGCAGCTTCGAGCTCGACGAGGTGGAGCGCTTCATCGCCGACAAGAAGATCGGCCCGCTCGAAGGCTTCCGCTCGAAGGCCGGCTGGCCGTTCACGGCCGAGCTGAAGCTCGCGTTCGACGACGAGATCAAGAACTGGAAGCTGGAGTTCGACTTCGGCGAGGACGCGAAGAACGCCGAGGCGGGCGAGCCGGTCGACTTCTCCGACCAGGAGAGCCTGGGCCACTGCCCGAAGTGCCAGGGCCGTGTCTTCGAGTTCGGCAGCTCCTACGTCTGCGAGCACGCGGTCGGCGCGCACATCACCTGCGACTTCAAGAGCGGCAAGATCATCCTGCAGCAGCCGGTGGCCCGCGAGCAGATGAGCAAGCTGCTCGCCACCGGCAAGACCGACCTGCTGGAGAACTTCGTCTCGAACAAGACGCGGCGCAAGTTCAAGGCCTTCCTGGCCTTCGACAAGAAGGAGGGCAAGGTCAGCTTCGAGTTCGAGCCGCGCGCCGCGAAGCCGCCGGCCAAGACGGCCGGCAAGTCGGCGGCTGCGAAGGCCGGGGCGCCTGCGCCGGAAACCGAGGCCCAGGCCCCGGCCCCGGCTGCGGCTGCGGCAAAAGCGCCTGCCAAGAAGGCGGTTCGCAAGATCGCGAAGAAGTGACCGCGATGCTGTCCGCCGGAGTCCGGCGGACAGCAGGCGACCAACGCCTCGTCAGGGTGCATCTGTACTAGGGATGAGTGCCACAGGGCTGTGACCAAGGAGGTTGTTTCCTCTGCTTGGCGGCCCGCTCATGTCCAACGTCCATCGTTTCAGCTCCCAAAGACCCTCGTTGCCTCCGGTGCGCCGTCGCGACGACAGGGCAAGCCACACGCCCGCCGACGCGATCCTGCCGGCGCGGACTTCGGCGCTCATTCCGCGTGCGCCCGATTCCACGGGCACCTTGGATTTGAGCCAGGTGCCACCGAGCGCCCTGTGGTTGCTGGACGCGACGGTGCGAGAGAACCTGCCAGCGTGGAGCGAATCGGTCCGCACCATCATCTTTCCAGCCGGTATGGCCCTCGTGCCGGAGGGAGTCAAATGCTTGACCCACCTGGCTCGCGTCGAACTGCCGAACTTCAAGGGCAAGCGCGTTGATTTGCGGATGTCGCAACCACAACCGCTGCAAATTGCGATTGGAGTTGAATCCGCGACCACCGGTATCAGTTTCTTGATTCCCGAGAGGTGCGAAGTCAGCTGGATGGATGAACACGTCCGGCCAGCGTGGTCGACCGTTGAATTCGACGAGAACGGAATACCTGGGCAGGCGACTCACCATGGCTTCATTCGAAAACAACTGGAAGCGGGCGTCGATGCGACGACAAGCGTGCTCGAAAATATGATGGATGAAGTGGCTTTCGCCAGGATGCAGAAGCATCCCAGATTCAGCGCACGCTCCGAACTCTCACCGGTCAAGGACATGCTGTGCATGTGTGAGGTGCAAACAGGTTATCCGCTTGCGCAACAGGCGGCCCAACATGGAAGTGACATGTTGGCGAGGCTGGTTCGCTTCATTCTCGCGAGAGATGCCGCGCCGATCGCCAAGCAGAGGTTTTTGATCGCCGCGATGCAGCCTGACAACGTCATGGTTCCCTGCGAAGCGGCCAGGAAATTGCCAGATGCCATTGATGGAATACTCAAAAATTTTCCAAAATGTCAGATCAACAGAGATATTATCCGTGCATCCGTCAGCTTGTTTCCCAGAACTCCCGGCGGGAGCCCMGAATTTCACGAACTATTTCGAGCAACCGATTCCTTGCCATTCCGGGAATTCGTCGACCTTGTGGTTCATGCGTCGAAATGCCACGAAGACATGGACATCTTGTTCTGCCAGGATCATGCCGGCAGAACCATTTTCCATATTGCTGCCGAAACTGGAGAAACAGGCAATATCATTTATCTGATCGAAAAAATTTCCCGCAAACCATGGGCGAATTCCGGGGGCGAGATCAGCAACATCCTCTTCCTCGGAGAAGTACTTGAAAAGAAGACAAGGAATGGGGACACTGCGTTCTGGCATGCTGCCGCACGTGGCGAGGATGCAGGCCCATGGATTCAATCCCTGATGAAGGCAATTGGCACCATGGTGGGATCCAGCGATGTCATTCCTCGCGAACTGAAACGACCTGGCCGTCAGAAGTTGATCAGTCGCTTGGACAAAAGACAACGGCAAATAATCAATAATATTGGGGGGGAGAAGGAAATCAGGAAAAAGTTGTTGAGTCTGGGCAGAACCAATCTTCGAAAACAAGAAGATTCAGTAGAAAAGACAACCCTGCTGATAGGGCTGCTCAGGATCGATCGGCCGCGTGTTGCCGATGCGACAGTCCTCAAGAATGCGATAGAGCGCTTCATCATCACCCATGAACCAGAGGCAGAACATCAGGATATCATTCGTGTCGTGACCGACGTCCTGACCTTCTGCGGTGAAGGGATGACCGCCCTTCACGGTTACGCCAAGGGCAACGGCTCCGATAGCGAATTCGATGGCTTCATGGCCGCCATGCTCATCCTCGCCTCATCTGAGACGCTCTCGCAAAGCGAATTCACCAAGTACTTGCTCTCGAAAGATGCAGGCGGCGCTACGGCTCTGCATCAATTTGCCCGCTCCAGGGGGCGCCTGGCGACCTTCCTCACGACATTGTTGAGGTTTCCCGCGAAATTCTCGCTGACCCCCCTTTGGTGCGCCAGAGACGCTTCCAGGTGCACCCCGTTTTGGGCTGTCGTTCAGAGTGCGAATCTGTCGTCGTTCATTGAATTTATTGTCTTGATGAAGAGTGATACTCGAGAATTAAATATCGACGAGCAGCAGAAGGCCAGTCT
>NZ_JBFUGN010000269.1:0-6815 GCF_056402895.1 Rhizobacter sp. P3_B12
GCGCGGGCCTTGTCGCAGCAGGCCTCGGTCGTCATCCTCGACGAGCCGACGGCGGCCTTGTCGCAGCAGGAGATCCGCGATTTCTATGGCCTGGTGCGCACGCTGCGCGAGCAGGGCGTCGGCGTGATCTTCATCACCCACAAGTTCGACGAGATCTTCGCGGTGGCCGACCGCTACCTGGTGTTGCGCGACGGCGCGTCGGTCGGCTGCGGCCCGATCGCGCAGGCCGAGGAGCGCGAGCTGGTGAAGCTGATGGCCGGCCGCGCGATCGAGCAGATCTACCCGGCCCCGGCCGCGCCGCCGGGCGAGGTGGTGCTGCGCGTGCGCGGGCTCTCGCACCCGAGCGAGTTCGACGGCTTGTCGTTCGAATTGCGGCGCGGCGAGATCCTCGGCTTCTACGGGCTGGTGGGGTCGGGCCGCAGCGAGGCGATGCTCGCGCTGATGGGGCTGAATGCCGAAGCGCGCGGCGAGTTCGAGATCGACGGCAAGCGCTTCAGGCCGGGCCGTGCCGGCGATGCGATCGCGGCCGGCATCGCCTACGTGCCCGAAGAGCGGCAGCGCCAGGGAGGCATCCTGAGCTTCTCGGTGCAGCACAACATCAGCCTGGCGGGGCTGTCGCGCTTCGCGCGCGGGCCGTGGCTGTCGGCGCTGCGCGAATCGGCGCTGTGCCAGCGGATGATCGAGCGGCTGCAGATCAAGACCGGTTCGCCGCACACGCCGATGGCGGGGCTGTCGGGCGGCAACCAGCAGAAGGTGGTGATCGCGAAGTGGCTGGGGCTGGACCCGCGCATCGYGATCCTCGACGAGCCGACCAAGGGCATCGACGTCGGCGCGAAGCAGGCGGTGTACCAGCTGATCGGCGAGATGGTGGCGCAGGGGCTGGCGGTGATCCTGGTGTCGTCGGAGCTGCCGGAGGTGATGAACCTGGCGCACCGGGTGATCGTGATGCGGCGCGGGCGGCAGGTGGCGGAGTTCGCGCGCGATGGCGCAGAAGCGGAGGCTGTCGTGGCAGCAGCGTCGGGCCTGGCCGCGCCACCGCGGCCGCAGGCGCCGCTCGAGCTGCGGGAGCTGGCCGCATGACGCGCCTGAAGGGCCTGGGTGGGCGCCACCGCGAGATCGCGCTGCTGGCGATCATCGTCGCGATCGCGCTGGCGGTGGGGGTGCGCGCGCCGGTGTTCCTGACCTGGCACAACGCGCTCGACATCGCGAACGATTCGGCGATCCTCGCGATCCTCGTGATGGGGCAGATGCTGGTGCTGCTGACGCGCGGTGTCGACCTGTCGGCCGCCTCGAACCTCGCGCTGACCGGCATGCTGTGCGCGCTGGCGGGGCGGGCGATGCCGCAGCTCGGGGTGGTGCCGCTGGTGCTGCTGGCGATCGCCACGGGCACCGTGCTCGGCCTCGTCAACGGCTGGTTGATCACGTTCTTCGAGCTGCCGCCGATCGTCGTGACGCTGGGCACCTTGTCGGCGTACCGGGGTGCGATCTTCGTCGCCAGCCAGGGGGCGTGGATCTCCGACCACCAGATCCACCCGGTGATCAAGGGCCTGCCGCGCGAGCAGTGGCTGGGGCTGCCGGCGCTGGTGTGGATTGCCGCGGCGGTGATGCTGGCGATGGTGGTGTTCCTGCGCTGGCGGCGCGAGGGGCGCGAGCTGTATGCGCTCGGCGGCAACCCGACCGCGGCGGCGTATGTCGGCATCCCGTTGCGGCGGCGCTTGCTGCTGGTCTACGCGGTGTCGGGCGCGCTCGCCGGGCTGGCGGGGCTGCTGTGGGTCGGCCGTTATGCGATCGCCTTCACCGAACTGGCGTCCGGGTATGAGTTGACGGTGATCGCCGCCTGCGTGATCGGTGGCGTCAGCATCGGCGGCGGGGTCGGCAGCGTCGCCGGTGCGCTGCTCGGCGTGCTGTTCATCGGCGTCGTCAACGGCGCGTTGCCGGTGATCCAGGTGTCGCCGTTCTGGCAGCAGGCGATTGCCGGCCTCGTGATCCTGGTGTCGGTGGCGGTGAATGCCGGCGCGCAGCGGCGCAGTGGCCGGCAGATCCTGGAGCGACGGGAGGTGCCGGCATGACGAAGGCGTTCGGGACCTGGGAGCGCCTGCTGCTCGCGCTGCTGGTGCTGCTGCTGGCGGGCTTCGGCCTCGGCATCGACGGCTTCATGTCGCCGTACGCACTGGCCGACAGCAGCTTCAACTTCAGCGAGAAGGGCTTGCTCGCGCTGGCGATGGCGTTGCTGATCGTGGCCGGCGAGATCGACCTGTCGATCGCCGCGACGCTGTCGCTGTGTTCGCTGGCGATGGGCTTCGCGATGAAGGCTGGTGCCGGCCTGCCGCTGATGCTGCTGGCTGCGTTCGGCACCGGTGCCGCGGCCGGCGCATTGAACGGCTGGCTCGTCACCGCGTACCGCTTGCCATCCATCGTCGTGACGATCGGCAGCCTGTCGCTGTACCGCGGGATTGCGCTGGTGGTGCTGGGCGACCAGGCGATCACCGGTTACCCCGAGGCGTTGTCGGTGCTGGGCAACGGCTACCTGGGTGACTTGATCGGGCTGCCGTGGCTGATCGTGCCGATCGAGTTCGCGATCCTGCTGGTGATGGCGGTGGCCGTCGGCGTGCTGCTGCACCGCACCGTGACGGGCAGGCGGCTGGTCGCGATCGGCGCGAACCCGATCGCCTCGCGCTTCTCGGGCATCGAGGTCGACCGCCACCGTTTCGCGCTGTTCGTCTTCGCGGGCCTGATGGCGGCGCTGGCAGCGGTGTTGCTGACCGGCCGCATCGGCAGCACGCGCCCGAACATCGCACTCGGCTGGGAGCTGGACGCGGTGACGATGGTGATCCTCGGTGGTGTCGCGATAGAGGGTGGGCGTGGCAGCATCGTCGGCGTGCTGCTGGCCGTGCTGCTGCTGGGCTTGTTCACGTTCGCGCTCGGCATGGCCAACGTCTCGGGCATCGTGATGGCGATGATCGTCGGCGTGCTGCTGATCGTCTCGATGGTGTTGCCGCGCTTGCTGCGCGGACCGCGGGTGCTGCTGTGATGGAGCAGATCGCGTTCCGGATGCGCCTGAAGCCGGGCTGCGCGGCCGAGTACAAGCGCCGCCACGATGCCTTGTGGCCGGAGCTCGCGAGCCTGCTGCACGAGGCCGGCGTGCGCGACTACAGCATCTTTCTCGACGAGGAGAGCCTGGCGCTGTTCGCGGTGCTGCGCCGTCCTGTCGATCATCGGATGGATGAGTTGCCTTCGCATCCGGTGATGCAGCGCTGGTGGGCGGAGATGGCCGGATTGATGGAGGTCGAGCCTTCACGGGCGCCTCAGGTCGTGGCCTTGACGCCGATGTTTCATCTTGAATGAATGCTCAACCCCCTGACCCGTCTTTTCCCCCCGCCACCCGCCGCGACGCACAGAACCAGGCAAGCGATGAAGCCACAAGCCACCGTCGTGCTCGACATCGGCAAGACCCACGTCAAGCTCTGCGCCCTCGACGCGAGCGACCACGTCCTGGCGGTCCGCACGAAAGACAACGCGAGCGTCCCAAGCCCCGCCGGCTACGCGGCCCTCGACACCGACGGCATCGAGGCATGGCTGTGGGGCAGCCTCGCGTCATTGGCGCTGGAGTTCCACATCGATCGGATCATCACGAGCACGCACGGCGCCGCTTTCGCCGCGATCGATGCGAGCGGCCTCGTGGTTCCGATCGTCGACTACGAGTTCGATGCCTATGCGGACCGGCGCGAGGCCTATGCGAATGCCGTGGGCGACCTGCGCGAAACGCAGTCGCCGCATCTGCCGATGGGGCTCAACGCGGCGCGTCCCTGGTACTGGCTGTCGCGCGAGTTTCCGAGGGAGTTCGCGCGCGCGACCACGCTGCTGCCGTATCCGCAGTACTGGGCCTGGCGATTGAGCGGGGTGGCGGCGAGCGAGGCGAGTTCACTGGGCTGCCACACGCATCTGTGGGCGCCGGTCGCTCGCAGCTGGTCGCGGCTCG
Organism: Rhizobacter sp. P3_B12; assembly: GCF_056402895.1. NCBI lineage: Bacteria > Pseudomonadati > Pseudomonadota > Betaproteobacteria > Burkholderiales > Sphaerotilaceae > Rhizobacter > Rhizobacter sp. P3_B12. Next base: position 3,980 of record NZ_JBFUGN010000269.1, read on the forward strand.
CGCGGGCCGAAGGCTGGGATCGCCGCTTCGCGCCGCTGCGGTCGGCGTGGGACGTGCTCGGCCCCGTGCGCCCCGAACTGGCGAAGCGCCTTGGCCTGCCGGCCGATTGCTTCATCCATGCCGGCGTGCACGACAGCAATGCCTGCCTCGCGCGCCACCTGAAGCGCTCGCCGGCGATGACACTCGTGACCTCGGGCACCTGGACCGTCGTGATGGCCTGCGGCGGATCGGTCGATCGGCTGGACCTGTCGGCCGACATGCTCGCCAATGTGTCCGTCGCGCAGGACCTGGTGCCGACGGCGCGCTTCATGGGTGGGCGCGACCATGCGGCCCTGTGTGCCGGGGCAGACCCCGATGCGGCCGACCTCGCCTGCCTGCCCGCATTGGCCGAGGCCGGCATTCAGGCCGTGGCCTCGGCCGATGGCGACGGCCCGCGCATCGTCTGCCAGGGCAGCGACATCACCGCTCAGGCCACGCAACGGCTCAGCGCGGCACAGCGCGCGACGCTGGCCGCGCAGTACTGCGCCACGATGACCGCCGAGCGCGTGCGGGCGCTGTCCGGCCCGTCGCCGGTCGTCGTCGAAGGCCCGCTCGCCCGCAATGCCGCCTACCTCGCCTTGCTCGCGCAATCGCTGCCCAGCCACCGCTGCCAGGTCGGTGATGCCGCGATCGACGGCACCGTGCTCGGTGCACTGGCGTTAACCCGCTGGAACGATTGAACCCGTGACCTTGCGCGGCCGGGGTTCGCGGGGCTGATAACCTCACGCCCCGTGCGGACCGTCCTCGCCCCTCTCGCCGACCGTGTGCTCGGCACCGAACCCAAGCAGCGCTTGCGGCTCGTGCAATGCGGCGTTGCGATGCTGCTGGTGCTCGGCAGCGTGCTCAACATGCAGTACCTCGTGGTCGCCGGCCTCGCGCCCGCCGGGCCCGTTGCGCTGTGGAGCGCGCTGCTCGCCGGCGGCTTCGCGGTCTTCTTCGGCGTGATCCGCAGCGGCCTCAACCTGAAGCTGCCCGACCCGGCGCTGACGCAGGCGCAGATGGTGTTCGCGATCGTCTGCGGCGCGGCCGGCTACGCACTGGCCGGCGCGGGCCGCGGCGGCGCCTTTCCGATCCTGATGGTGATCTTCATGTTCAGCATGTATGCGCTGCCACCCGCCCAGGTGATGCGCATCGCGCTGTTCGCGGTCGCGCTGTTCGGCGCGACGATGGCGGCGATGGCCTGGCACGACCCGGCCACCTACGAGCCGGCGGTCGAATGGGGCCACTTCATCATGATCGCGATCATGGTGCCGGCGATCGCGGTGCTGGCCGGGCAGCTCAGCCGCCTGCGCGAGCGGATGCGGCGGCAGAAGAAGGAGCTGTCGGTGGCGCTCGCGCGCATCCAGGACCTCGCGACCCGCGACGAGATGACCGGCCTGATCAACCGCCGCCACATGCAGGAGTTGATGGAGCAGGAACGCCAGCGCGGCGTGCGCTCCGGCTACACCTTCTGCCTCGCGATGATCGACCTCGACGGCTTCCGCAAGATCAACGACCAGCAGGGCCACGAGTTCGGCGACCGGCTGCTGAAGCGCTTCGCCCGCGAGGCGATCAACGTGATCCGCATCTCCGACCTGCTCGGGCGCTGGCAGGGCGAGCAGTTCCTGCTGCTGCTGTCGGACACCCGCGCCTCGCTCGCACGCCTCGGGCTCGAGCGGCTGCGCGAACGCATCTTCGCGATGCAGATCGATGCGCAAGGGCCGCCGATGCACGTCAGCTTCTCGGCCGGCGTCACCGAGCACCGGGCCGGCGAATCGGTGGCCGAGACGATCGCGCGTGCCGACCAGGCGCTGCGCGCGGCCAAAGGGGCGGGGCGCAACCGCGTGGTACTCGCATGAGTGCCCCCTTGCCGGCGCGCCACTTTTTTCTCGCGGTGCTGGTCGTCGCGGTCTGGGGCACCAACTTCGTCGTCATCAAGCTCGGCCTCGCACACCTGCCACCGCTGCTGTTCGCCGCACTGCGCTTCACGTTCGCGCTGCTGCCTGCGGTGTTCTTCCTGCCGCGCCCGGCGGTGCCGTGGCGCAACCTCGCGGCCTACGGGCTGCTGATCGGCGTGGGCCAGTTCGGCGTGCTGTACCTCGCGATGCGCGGGCACATCACGCCGGGGCTCGCGTCGCTGGTCGTGCAGACGCAGGTGTTCTTCACGATCGGCCTGGCGATGCGCGGCACCGGCGAGGTCGTGCGCCCGTTCCAGTGGGTGGCGCTGGGGCTGGCGGCCGCCGGCATCGTCGTGATCGGTTCGCACACCGGCGGCGACACCACCGTGGCCGGCGTGCTGATGGTGCTGTTCGCCGCGCTGTCGTGGGCCGGCGGCAACATCGTCAGCCGCGCGGCCGGCCGCGTGAACATGCTGGCCTACGTCGTGTGGACCAGCGCGTTCGCGGTGCCGCCGCTGTTCATCCTGTCGTGGTGCTTCGAAGGCAGCGCGGCGATCGAGGCCGGCCTGCGCCAGGCCGATGCGGTGACCTGGGCCTCGGTGCTGTGGCAATCGGTCGGCAACACGCTTTTCGGCTACGCCGCCTGGGGCTGGCTGCTGGCGCGCCACCCGGCAGCCACCATCACGCCGATGGCGCTGCTGGTGCCGGTGTTCGGCATGGCCGCGTCGTCGTGGTGGCTGGGCGAATCGCTGCCGGCCTGGAAGCTGATCGCCGCCGGGCTGGTGATGGCGGGRCTGGCGCTGAACCTGTTGTGGCCGCGCTGGCGGCCCGCCGGATAGCAGACTTCCGTTCGCCCTGAGCAGGGACTGAGCCTGTCGAAGGCCCGTCCGTCGAAGGGTAGTGCCCGAAGCGCGCAAGGC
>NZ_JBFUGN010000270.1:0-6800 GCF_056402895.1 Rhizobacter sp. P3_B12
CGCCATGCATCACACCGCTGTTCGACCCACCCGTGCCCGCCTCCTCGCCCTGACGCTGCTGGCCGGCGCCGCGCTGACTGCCTGCGGCGGCAGCGACGACGATCCCGCCCCGTTCGCGACGCTGGATGGCAAGGCCCCGCTGGTGATCGGCCACCGCGGCCTGCCGGGCCTGCACCCGGAGGAGACGCAGGCCGCCTACGAAGGCGCGGCCGATGCCGGCGCCGATTCGCTGGAGGAAGACCTGCACCTCAGCAAGGACTGCGTGCTGGTCGCGCGCCACAACCCCTGGCTGAGCGACAACACCACCGTGGCGACGGTCGCCCTCACGGTGCCCGAGGTGGCTGCCCGCAAGCGCACGGTGGCCGGGCGCCCGGTCAACGTGACGTACACGGTGGCCAACGCCAGCGAGCCGAAGCAGTACCTGACCGACCTGACCGACCCGGCCGACCCGAAATCGGTGCTGAAGTCGCTGATCGTCGACGGCGAGGACCACACCAACGACTGGTCGATCACCGACTTCACGGTCGCCGAGCTGAAGCAGTGGATCAAGGGCACCACCTACGACGCCCGCGCCGACCGCCCGACCGCCGAGAACGGCACGCAGCCGGTGCTGACGATGCAGGAGGTGCTGGCCATCGCGAAGGCGAAGAGCGCATCGACCGGCCGCACGCTGACGGTGTACCCGGAGGTCAAGAACCCGTACTGGAACAACCAGCAGGCGATCGCCAACGGCTGCGACACCGCGAAGACCGGCCACCCGTTCGAGGATGCGGTGCTGAAGTTCGTCGTCGACAACAACCTGAACGACCCGGCCGCACCGATCTTCGTGCAGAGCTTCGATCCGGCCAGCCTGAAGTACCTGAAGAGCATCGGCCTGAAGGCACGCAAGGTGCAGCTGATCGACGGCAACGACACGCACCTGGACACCGGCGTCGTCACCTACTCGACCTCCGACGTCTACACCTTCGTCGACGGCCGCCCGTACAGCTGGACGATCAACGGCGACGGACGCTACTTCGACGCGATGCTGACGCCCGCGGGCCTGGCCGAGATCAAGACCTACGCCGAAGGCATCGGCCCGTGGAAACCGCAGGTGATGGCCTGGAAGCAGGTGCCGTACGCCGGCGGCACGAAGATGGCCGACATCAACAGCGTGACGCCGACCTCGCTGATCGCCGATGCGCACAAGGCCGGGCTGGTGGTGCACAGCTACACCTTCCGCAATGAAAAGCAGTACCTGCCGGGGCTCTACAACGGCGATCCGATCGCGGAGTACCTGCCGTACTTCCGTGCCGGCATCGACGGCGTGTTCACCGACTTCGCCGGCACCGGCGTCGCGGCGCGTGCGGCGTACCTGAAGGAACTGGGGCGCTGATCCTGGCCCTCAGTGGCGCGGCGGTCGGGGCTGCAAGGCCTTCAACCGCTTGCGCAGCAGGGCCTCGGGAACGCGTTGCATGTCGAGGGCGCTCATGCAGCGCTCCAGCCACCGCTCGCGCGTGAGCGCGGCGTTCAGCGATTTCGCCAGCGCCTCCTGCACGCTGTCGCCGTAGGCGGTGGCTGCCTTCACCAGCGCACGGTTCAACAGCGCGCGCGGCGCGACCATCATCGCGAGGTCGATCAGGTCGCGGCTGTGCGTGTTGGTGTCGGCCCAGCGGTCCGTGTTGGCGAGTAGCTTGCCGGCGGCCATGTCCAGCGGTGTGAGCGTGGCGATGCCGGCGATGCGGTCCGACGGACCGGGGGATTCGAACTGGATGCGGCCCTCGAGCACGATCTCGAACTTGATGGCCACGCCGTCGACGCGCAGCTGCGTGCGCAGGCCGTACTGGTCGGCGCGCAGCGGACGCACCGGGTCGAGCAGATGGCCCGGTGCCGCCAGCGCGCCGATGCCATCGGGGCCGCCGGTCAGCTGGCGCAGCGCGCGGTAGCCGTCGATGCCCGAGACCAGGAAGTCGACGTCGATCGATTCGCGGTACTCGCCATAGCGCAGCGCCATGGCCGTGCCGCCGCCGAAATAGCAGCCCTTGTCGTGCAGCAGCGGCGCGTTCAGCGAGCGCAGCAGCTGCTCGATGCGGCGGTGGTGCTCGCGTTCAAACAAGCAGGCGCCCTCCGCCGAGCGTGTGCGTCAAGCGCTCGATCAGCTCGCGCTCTTGCGGCCCGAGCGCACTCTGGTCGACGTGGCGCCAGTTGCGCTCGTACAGGTCGAGCGCTTCCTGCGGTGTGAGCCGGTCGATGCCATGCAGCTGCCAGGCCAGCGCGGCCAGTTGCGGGAAGTCGGACAGGCTCAGGGTTTCGGGCAGTACGCTCGCAGGCTTGTCGACGCTGCGTGGATCGACCATGTCGAGCCGCAGCCCCAGCGCCGTCACGGCATTCATCCACGCACCGATCGACACCGAGGCCTCGCCTTGCTCGATGCGGTGCAGCGTGACGCGCGACATGCCCGCGGCCTCGGCGGTGGTCGTGGCGCTGATGCGCAATTGCTTGCGCTGGGCGCGGATCCGCTGACCGAGCTCGGCCAGCGCGGTGCTGCTGGCATCCCGGAGTGGGGGTGAGTTGGCGGGCATAGTGTTTCTCATTTTAGTCATTCGTGGATAAATGTCCAGAATGAGAAACACTTTAAATGGACATCCAGCGTCACGCTCACGTCACCATCCGACATCACCATCGGCAGCTTCGCAACCGATGAGCTGTTCCCCATGACGCATTCCCTGCGCCACACCCTGATTCCTTCGGCGTTCGTGGCCATCGCCGTCCTCGCTGCCGTCACGGCTTGCGGCGGTGACAGCGGCGGCAGCAGCGCTCCCGCGCCGGCCCCGCCGGCGGCGTTCTCGCCGTCGGTCGCATTGATGACCGACGTGCACTTCGAGGACGTCTACGGCGACTTCAAGAGCAGCAGCTTCAGCGGCATCCCGAGCACGGGTGGCAAGAACGCGACGATCCGCACGATGTACGCGCAGCTCACGTCGACGCGCCTGTTCAACGAGAACTACTTCGCCTTCCGCGCCGCGCTCGACGATGCCTTCGCGAAGGGCATCAAGTACGTCGCGCTGCCCGGTGACTACACCGACGATGCGCAGCCTGTGAACGTCGACGGCATCGCCGCGATCCTGCAGGAGTACCGCGCGAAGGGCATGCGCTTCTTCATCGCGCCGGGCAACCACGATCCCAACGAACCGTTCGACGACGACGAGGCCGGCAAGAACGACTTCCTGACGAAGGACGGCAAGGAGCAGAAGGTGTTCGCCACCGGCAACGCCGCCTGCAAGGCCGCCGACCCGACGGTGGTCTGCACCGACCAGCTGAAGGAGCTGGGCTACGAGAACATCATCGCCCGCCTCGGCGACTTCGGCTTCATGCCGACCTCGACCGACGTGCTGTGGGAAACGCCGTTCAGCCAGTACACCAGCTACAACTACACCGATGCGAAGACGCAGTCGGCGCTGTCGAACCGCCAGTTCGAGATCTGCCTGGAAGGTGAAGGCGGTGCCTACAAGGCGGCCGGCGAAGCGGCGCTCGGCAAGGCCTACACCAAGTGCGGCAGCCTGGTCGACGCGAGCTACCTGGTCGAGCCGACCCCGGGCCTGTGGCTGCTGTCGATCGACGCCAACGTCTATATCCCGAACGCCAGGTTCGATGCCGCCAACCCGAAGAGCTTCAAGGGCTACGACGGCGCCGGCAACGCAGGCTGGAACAAGGTGCTGACGCACAAGAAGCACCTGATCGAGTGGATCAAGAACGTGAGCACGCGCGCGAAGGCCGAGGGCAAGCAGCTGATCGCGTTCTCGCACTACCCGACGATGGACTTCTACGCGAACCAGACCGACGCGATGAAGGCGGTGTTCAAGCCCGGCGCGTTCCAGACCGCACGCGTGCCGGAAACGGCGACCACCGCGGCCCTCGCTGCCACCGGGCTGCAGCTGCACGTCGGAGGCCACATGCACTTCAACGGCAGCAACGAGTACACCGACGCCACCGGCCGCTACCTGGCCAACGTGCAGTCGCCGTCGCTCGCGGTGTACGGCGCGGCCTACAAGATCGTCACCTACAAGAGCGCCGATGTGGCCGACGTGCAGACGGTGGCGTTGAACGATGTGCCGCGCTTCAAGGAGCTGTTCCCGCACTACCAGGTGGAGTACGACCACCTGCAGGCGAGCACCGTGCCGGCCGACATCGCCAAGCGCTGGAACCACGGCGTGCTCGACACCAGGAGCTACGGCGAGTTCACCCGCTACTACTTCGGCGAGCTGTCGCGCCTGCGCTTCATGGACGAGTACTGGCCGTGCGAGATGAAGGAAGCGGCGATGGGCCTGACGCTGCAGCAGATGCTGGTGCTGTCGCAGCTGGACACGGCCGTCACGCTGGCGCAGCTGAAGGATGCACCGAACATCGTGCCGCTGAGCGCCGCCTGCGCTGCCGCCGGCACGCCGCCGGCCAGCCCGGTGGCCGCGCCGGCCACGCAGCTGGGCGCCGACTGGGCCACCGCCACCACCAAGGCGCGTGCGCTGGCCACCGCTGCGGGGCTGGACTTCGACGCGCTGGCCGCCGTCACGCCCTACGAGTTCTACGGCGACTTCCACCGCACGGTGTACGCCGGCGAGCTGGCGCTGCGCGACATGGGCGAGCTGCGCGTGAAGCAGTACAAGCTGCTGATGTCGGCGTTCCCGGCAGCGCCCGCGGCGATCGTCAAGGTCGGCGACAAGCCGTCGGACCAGAACGCGGTGCAGGTGGCCTTCCAGGCGCAGTTCAAGCAGGTCTTCGCGATCTTCAAGGGCCTGGGTTCGGGCAAGCCGAGCGGCCACTTCACGATCGACTTCAAGAACAAGAAGCTGGTCAACGCGGACGCCGCCGGGGTCAGCTTCAACTGACCGGGCGATTTGATGGCAAGCTCCGGGGTCCTTTCAAAGACTCCGGAGACTGCCATGCCCAAGGGCTACTGGATCGTGCGTGCCGACATCACCGATCCCGAGGTGTACAAGACCTACCAGGCGGCCAATGCCGCGCCGTTCAAGCGCTTCGGCGCGCGCTTCCTGGTGCGCGCCGGCGGCTTCGAGGTGGTCGAGGGCAGCAGCCGGGCGCGCCACGTCGTGCTGGAATTCCCGTCCTACGAGGCGGCACTCGCCTGCTGGAAGTCGGATGACTACCAGGCCGCGATCACGCTGCGCGAGAAGGTCTCGACGCTCGACATCGTCGTGATCGAGGGCTACGAAGGCCCGCAGCCCTGAGGCAACCGAGACTTTGCACACGGCTCGCGGCGTCAGCTTCGCGTCAGACCGTCTCAAGCCGCCCGTCGGCGGGGCCGATAAAGCCGTGTGGTCTCCTTCACCCGCCTCATCGCCCCCTGGCCGCGCCGCGCCGCTGCCGCGTGCCTGCTGTTGCTGGCAGGCGGCGCGCTGACGCTGGCCCGCCCGGCGCATGCCGGCACCATCGGCAGCGCCGTCTTCGCGATCGAGGCCCGCCACGGCAACGAACCCGGTGCCGTCATCGCCGAACTGCGCCCGATCGAGCCGCAGGCGCGCGCGAGCGGCGGTGACGACCTGCGCATCTTCCTGGCCGCCTGGGGCTATGCCCATGCCGCGATCGACAAGCCGGCCGTGGCCGAGGCCGCGATCGAGGAACTCACCGACATCGGCCAGCGCACGCAGGACGCCGCCGCGCTCGCGTCGGCCTACACGCTGAAGGCCTGCGTGCTGCAGTTCTCCGGCCAGGTGCGCGCGGCGTTCGGCTGGATCGAGAGCGCGGTGCCGCTGGCCGACAAGGTGAACAGCCCCGACCTCAGCTACTGGGTCGACATGACCGCCGGCGACCTGGCCACCTCGAACGGCCAGATCGACGAAGGCATCCGCCTGCTCGAAGCCGCGGCGCAGGCCGCACGCACCGGCCGCAACCCGCGCCGCGAGGCCCAGGCCTTCCAGGCGCTGGCGCCGCTGCGCATCGTCAAGGGCGACACCACCGCGGCGTTGGTCGAATCACGCCGGGTGCGCGAGCTCGCCAGCCGCGCCGGCGACGTCGCGCTGATCACCTCGGGCTGGATCATGGAGGCGCTGGCCGCCGAAGCCTCGCACCAGCCCGACCGTGCCGACCGCGCGCGCCAGCAGGCCGCGCTCACCGGCAGCGTGGTGCGGCCGGCGTCCGGCGTCAACTCGCAGATGGGCGGTGCCAGCTGGCTCAGCACCGAGCTCGACACGCTGCTGACGATGTCGACGCTGTACCTCGGCCACCGCGATTTCCCGTCTGCGCGCGAATTCGCACTGCGTGCGCAGCGCCTTGCCGACCAGCGGCAAGACCCGGGCACGGCCGCCCGCGCGATGGTCAACCAGGGCCTGGCCGAGCTCGGCGCCGGCCACATGCTGACCGGCCGGCAGCTCGCCGACCAGGGCCTGGCGATGCTCGCCAAGGCCGGGCGCAATGCCGAATACCTGATCCAGCTGAACCGCTATGCCGTGGCGCTGGAGCGCGCCGGGCAGGCCGTGCCGGCGCTCGACCGGCTGCGCGAGGCACTGCTGCTCGAGACCGAACTGGAGCGCCGCGATCGCCAGAGCACCGTCGTCGCGCTGCAGCGCGAATCGAGCTTCCAGCAGCGCCAGCGCCAGCTGGAGCAGCTGCAGCACGACAACGAGCTGCAGGCGGTCGAGATCTCGCGCCGCAAGAACGAGCGCGCGCTCGGCTTCCTGCTGGTGGCGGCGATGGCGATCGGCGTCATCGCGGCCTGGCGCCTGTACCTGCGCTCGCTCGACGCGAACCGCCGGCTGGCGCTGAACAACGAGGCCCTGGAGTTCGCGAGCACGCATGACAAGGTCACCGGC
>NZ_JBFUGN010000271.1:0-6781 GCF_056402895.1 Rhizobacter sp. P3_B12
GTACGGAACTGCAACGCGCCCACGCCATCCTGCGTTCCGTCGCACCGTGAGCCCGGGCCGGGCGGGGCGCCTGTAGAGTACGGCAGCGCCGATCGGGCGCCCCCTCGACCACCGCGGCCCATCCGGCCGCCAGGAGCTTCACTTGCATCTTCTGCCTCACCGCCCCCGACGGGCTGCCTTGTGTGCCGCCCTCGCCACCGCGCTGCTCGCCGGCGCCGCCCACGCCCAGACCGAGGCGCCCCGTTCCGGCATCGACCGCAGCGGCATGGACAACGCCGTTCGCCCACAGGACGACCTGTTCCGCCACATGAACGGCGCCTGGCTGCGCGACACGCCGATGCCGGCCGACAAGGCCTACATCGGGGCCTTCGAGCAGATCCAGGAAGGCACGCTCGCGAAGCTGCGCGGCCTGATCGAGGATGCGGCGAAGAACGGCGGCGACGCCGACGCGAAGAAGATCGGCGACCTGTACGCGAGCTTCATGGACGAAGCGGCGCTCGAGAAGCTCGGCGTCAAGCCGCTGGCCGGCGAACTCGCCGCGATCGATGCGGTGCGCACCCGCAAGCAGCTCAGCGTGCTGATGGCGCGCCACGGCCRGCTCGGCATTCCCTCCGCCGTCAACGGCGAGATCGACCAGGACGCCAAGGACTCCACCCGCTACGTCACCTACCTGAGCCAGGGCGGCCTGGGCCTGCCCGACCGCGACTACTACCTGAAGGAAGACGACGCCCGCTTCAAGGAGGCGCGCGCCAAGTACGTCGAGCTGGTCGCGAAACTGCTCACGATGGCCGGCGAGTCCCACGCCGAGGCCAGCGCCCGCGCGGTGCTCGCGCTCGAGACCGAGCTGGCCCGCGTGCAGTGGACGCGCGTCGAGAACCGCGATGCCGTCAAGAGCTACAACCCGGTGCAGCAGAAAGACCTGCCGAAGCTCGCGCCGGCCCTCGACTGGAAGGCCTGGCTCGCCGATGCCGGCATCGCCGGCAAGACGCCGGACGTGATCGTGCGCCAGCCGAGCTACTTCAAGGGCATGAGCGCGCTGCTGCAGTCGCAGCCGCTCGCCACCTGGAAGGCGTATGCGAAGACGCGGCTGCTGATCTCGTTCGCGCCCTACCTCAGCAAGGACTTCGTCGACGCCCAGTTCGCCTTCACCGGCACGGTGCTGAGCGGCACCACCGAGAACCGCCCGCGCTGGAAGCGCGGCGTCGGCATCGTCGAGCGCTCGATCGGCGAGAGCCTGGGCAAGGTCTACGTGGCCAGGTACTTCCCGCCCGAGTCGAAGGACAAGATGGAGAAGCTGGTCGGCAACCTGCTGGCCGCCTACAAGCTGAGCATCGACACGCTCGACTGGATGGGCCCCGACACCAAGAAGCAGGCGCAGGCCAAGCTCGCGACCTTCGTGCCGAAGATCGGCTATCCGAAGAAGTGGAAGGACTACAGCCGGCTGCAGATCCGCCGCGACGACCTGGTCGGCAACGTCATGCGCGCGCGCCTGCTGGCCGATGCACGCGAGGTGGCCAAGCTCGGCAAGCCGGTCGACCGCGACGAATGGTTCATGACGCCGCAGACCGTCAACGCGTACTACAACCCGGCGATGAACGAGATCGTGTTCCCGGCGTCGATCCTGCAGCCGCCGTTCTTCGACCCGACCGCCGACGACGCGGCCAACTACGGCGGCATCGGCGCGGTGATCGGCCACGAGATCAGCCATGGCTTCGACGACGAGGGCAGCCGCTTCGACGGGCTGGGCAACCTGCGCGAATGGTGGACCGTCGAAGACCGCAAGCGCTTCGACGCCAAGACCAGCATCCTGGTCGAGCAGTACGGCGCGTTCGAGCCGGTGCCGGGCTACAAGGTCAACGGCGAGCTGACGCTGGGCGAGAACATCGCCGACAACTCGGGGCTGGAGATCGCGTACAAGGCCTACCACCTGTCGCTGAACGGCCAGCCGCCGCTCGCGATCGACGGGCTGAGCGGCGACGAGCGCTTCTTCCTCGGCTTCGCGCAGGTGTGGCGCGGCAAGACGCGCGACCAGGCGCTGGTGCAGCAGCTCAAGTCGGATCCGCATTCGCCAGAGGAGATCCGCGCCAACGGCACGGTGCGCAACCACCCGGGCTACTACTCGACCTTCGGCGTGAAGGCGGGCGACAAGATGTACCTGCCGCCGGAGAAGCGCGTGTCGATCTGGTAGTGCGGATCTGGTGAGAAACTGGGGCGCATGAGCACCCCGCCCGAGTCGCCGGCCTCCCTCGTCCAGCTGCGCGAGAGGTTCGGCGAGCGCTACCGCTGGATGGTGCTGCTGACGGTCATGATCGGCACGATGGCGTCGATCATGGCCTCGACCATCATCAACGTCGCGGTGCCCGACATCAGCCACCGCTTCGGCCTCGGCCAGGAGCGCGCGCAGTGGCTGTCGGCCGGCTTCATGGCCGCGATGACGGTCTCGATGCTCGTCACGCCGTGGGTGCTCGACCGCTTCGGCTACCGCAGCAGTTACTTCGGCGCGGTGCTGCTGCTGATGCTGGGCGGCATCGGCGGCGGGCTCGGGACGAGCTTCGAGTGGGTGCTCGCGATGCGGGTGCTCGAAGGCCTGTCGGCCGGCGTGCTGCAACCCATCCCCGCGATCATCGTGCTGCATGCGTTCCAGCGCCACGAGCAGGGCAAGGCGATGGGCATCTTCGGCTTCGGCGTGGTGCTCGCACCGGCCATCGGGCCGAGCATCGGCGGCGTGCTGGTCGAGGCCTTCGGCTGGCGCTCGATCTTCTTCGTGGTGGTGCCGTTCTGCCTGGCGGCGCTCGCGATGGCCGCACGCTACCTGCCGCACAGCTCGCCGGGCGGCGCGCACGTCAACCAGCACGGCCGCAAGCTCGACGTGGCCGGCCTCGCGCTGCTGACGGTGGCGGTGCTCGCGCTGCTCAACGGCCTCGTGCACCTGCACGACACGGCGCACCTGGCGGCGATCGTGCTGCTGGTGGTCGCGGTCGGCGCCGGCATCGTGTTCATCGCGCGCCAGCGCCGCAACGACAACCCGATCATGCGGCTCGGGTTGTTCGACTTCCGCTCGTTCTCGATGGGCGGCTGGGTCGCCTTCATCTACGGCATGGCGTTGTTCGGCTCCACCTACCTGGTGCCGGTGTTCATGCAGATCGCGCTGAAGCTGCCGCCGTCGCAGGCCGGCGCGGTGCTGCTGCCGGCGGGCATCGTGCTCGCGATCACGATCCCGCTGGCCGGCCGGCTGGCCGACAAGCTGCCGGTGAGCCGCGTCGTCGCGGCCGGCGTGCTGCTGCTGGCCGCCTCGTTCTGGCTGATGCTGACGGTGGGCTTCGCCACCGCGCTGTGGCTGATCACGCTGTGGGCGGTGGTCGGGCGCATCGGGCTCGGGCTGGTGCTGCCGTCGCTGAACCTCGGCGCGATGCGCGGGCTGCCGAGCGAGCTGATCTCGCACGGGTCGAGCACGATCAACTTCCTGCGCCAGCTGGGTGGGGCCGTGGGCATCAGCATTGTCGGGATCGTGCTGCAGTGGCGGCTCGGCGTGCATGCCGACGCGCCGCTGCGGGCCTTCCACGAGACCTTCGGGCTGCTCGGGGCGATCAGCGCACTGGCGGTGATCGCGGCGTGGCGGATGGCGCCCGCGAAGGACTGACCGGGCGTTCGGGTTTCCCTCGGGCAGACAGCGGCGGTGCCGAGCGCGATCCTGGGTTTCTTGCACAAGAACCCCAGGAGACAACCCGTGAGCACACGCTTCAAGATCAACGGCAAGTCGGTCGACGTGAAGGCCGAGCCCGACACCCCGCTGCTGTGGGTGATCCGCGACGAGATCGGCCTGACCGGCACCAAGTACGGTTGCGGCATGGCGCTGTGCGGCGCCTGCACCGTGCACCTGGACGGCCAGCCGGTGCGCTCGTGCCAGACACCGGTCTCGGCGGTGGCCGGCAAGTCGGTCGCGACGGTGGAGAGCCTGTCGCGCAACAACACCCACCCGTTGCAGGTCGCGTGGATCAAGCACGACGTGCCGCAGTGCGGCTACTGCCAGTCCGGCCAGCTGATGAGCGCGGCCGCGCTGCTGAAGACGAACAAGAACCCGAGCGATGCCGAGATCGACGCCGCGATGAGCGGCAACATCTGCCGCTGCGGCACCTACCCGCGCATCCGCGCCGCGATCAAGAGCGCGGCCGCGGACCTGCAGCACCACAAGGCCTGAGGAGACCACCATGACCAAGACAAGCCTGACACGGCGTGGTTTCCTGCAGAGCTCGGCACTGACCAGCGGCGGCCTGATGCTGGGCGTCGCGCTGCCCGGTGCCGTCTCCGACGCCAACGCGGCCGGCATGCTGTACACGCCGAACGCCTGGGTGCACATCGCCGACGACAACACCATCACGCTGCTGTCGGCCCGCTCCGAGATGGGCCAGGGCGTCTACACCTCGATGCCGATGCTGATCGCCGAGGAGCTGAACGTGGACATTCGCGCGATCAAGGTGTCGATCGCGCCACCGAACCAGAAGCTCTACGGCAACGCGCTGCTCGGCGGGCCGCAGCTCACCGGCGGCTCGAGTTCGGTGCGCGACGGCTGGGAGAAGCTGCGCGTCGCCGGCGCGCAGGTGCGCATGATGCTGATCAGCGCGGCTGCTCAAAAATGGAACATCCCGGAGTCGCAGCTGCGCGCCGAGAACGGCCGGGTGATCGGCCCGAAGGGCAGGAAGGCCACTTATGGCCAGCTGGCCGCCGCAGCCTCGAAGCTGCCGGTGCCCGACAAGGTGGTGCTGAAGGACCCGAAGGATTTCAAGATCGTCGGCAAGCCGACGCGCCGGCTGGACACGCCGTCCAAGGTGAACGGCACCGCCGAGTTCGGCATCGATGTCAAGCTGCCCGGCATGGTCTACGCGTCGCTCGAGCAGTGCCCGGTGATCGGCGGCACGGTGAAGAGCTTCGATGCGAGCAAGGCGAAGACGATGCCCGGCGTGATCGACGTGGTGCAGATTCCCGACGGCGTCGCGATCGTGGCCGACACCTGGTGGCATGCGAAGCAGGCGCGCGAAGGTCTCAGCGTCGTCTGGGACGAAGGCGCCGGCGCGGCGCTGACGCACACCTCGATGATGGAGAGCACGCGCGGCGGGCTCACCTCCGGCAAGGTGCTGCCGCTGAAGGCGGTGGGGGATGCGGATGCCGAGATCGCCAGAGTGGAAAAAGCGGCCGAGAAGGCATCAGGCAAGGTGATCCGCGCCGAGTACACGATGCCGCTGCTGTCGCACTCGCCGCTGGAGCCGATGAACTTCACGGCGCACGTGCATGACAACCGCGTCGAGCTGATCGGCCCGACGCAGTGGCAGGACGCCGCGGCCGCCACGGTCGCCAAGGTGGTCGGCGTGCCGCCGGAGAACGTGAGCCTGCGCACCACCTTCCTCGGCGGCGGTTTCGGCCGGCGCATCGACATCGACTTCATCGTCCAGGCCGCGCAGATCTCGAAGGCGGTCAACAAGCCGGTGAAGCTGCTGTGGACGCGCGAAGACGACATGACGCACGACTTCTACCGGCCGCAGTCGGTGCACCGGCTGGCCGCGGCGATCGGGCCCGACGGCAAGCCGACCGCGATGACCTTCCGGATGAGCTCGCAGTCGATCACCGGCCGCGTGTTCGGCCTGCCGGCCGACGTGCAGGATCCGCTGATGACCGAGGCGGCGATCGCGGGCTACGCGGTGCCGGCCTCGCGGCACGACATCGTCAAGCATGACGCGGGGCTGCGCGTGGGGTACTGGCGCTCGGTCAGCCATGCGCTGAACGCGTTCGCGAACGAGACCTTCATCGACGAGCTGGCGGTCGCGGCGGGGCAGGACCCGCTCGCCTACCGGCTGTCGCTGCTGGGCAGCCAGCCGCGCTTCGCCAACGTGCTGAAGATCGCGGCCGACCGGGGCGGCTGGGGCCGCGCGGCGCCGGCCGGGCGCTTCCGCGGCATCGCGCTGATGGAGGGCTACGACACCTACATGGCCCAGGTGGCGGAGATCTCGGTCGCCAACGGCGAGGTGCAGGTGCACAAGGTGACGGTGGCGGCCGATCTCGGGCGCATGGTCAACCCCGACACGGTGGAGGCGCAGATCCAGTCGAGCATCGTGTTCGGGCTGACGGCGGCGCTGTTCGGCGAGATCACGCTCGAGAAGGGCCGGGTGCAGCAGACCAACTTCCACCAGTACCGGCTGCTGCGGCTGAACGAATCGCCGGCGATCGACATCACGCTGGTGCCGAGCACCGAGAAGCCGGGCGGCATCGGCGAGCCGGCGACGGCGCTGATCGGGCCGGCGGTGGGCAACGCGGTGTTCGCGGCGACGGGCAAGCGGCTGCGCAAGATGCCGTTCACGCCGGAGAACATCCAGAGCGCCTGACCGCGTCGGAGGCGGGCAGGGCACGGGTATCCTTGCGGGCTTCCCCGAGCCCGCAAGCCGACCGATGCCGCTGCCGACCCAGAACACCCCGCTGACCGACCTGCCTGAACGCTGCGAGGTGCTCGTCGTGGGGGCCGGCCCGGCCGGCAGCGCGGCCGCGCAATGGCKGGCGCGCGCCGGCGTCGACACCGTGCTGGTCGACCAGCACCGCTTCCCGCGCGACAAGGTCTGCGGCGACGGGCTGATTCCCGATGCGCACGCGGCGCTCGCGCGGCTGGGCGTGCTCGACGAGGTGATGGCGCAGGCCCAGCCGGCGCAGCACGTCGGCTGCATCGGCCCGCGCGGCGGACGGGTCGACGTGCCCGGCACGCTGGCGGTGCTGCCGCGTCGCGAGCTCGACCAGATCC
>NZ_JBFUGN010000272.1:0-6780 GCF_056402895.1 Rhizobacter sp. P3_B12
TTGACCCACAGCACCTCGGTGTCCTGCTGCGAGAGCGGGTCGCGCTGCAGCAGCTTGGCAGAGGTGTTGCCGCCGCCGTAGTTCGTGATGCGCAGGTCGGAGCCCAGCAGGTTCGATCGGTACAGCAGGCGGCCGGGCTCGTCCAGGCGCTCGGCGTGGGCGGCATCCCAGGTCGGGAAGGGGTGGGTCGGATCAGTCATGGAGACGAAATCTAGGAGCCTCCAGGCATAAGGACAAGCAATGGTTTCTTATTGAATGAGAAAGGAACCCTGATGAGTTCGTAGCCCGGATGCCAATCCGGGGATCGTCGGTCACGTCGACGGCCGCTCCCGGATTCCCGCTGCGCTCCATCCGGGCTACGAACTCGGGGAAAACGTGGGGGACGCGTGCTGTCGGCGGCTCTCGCGACACCGCGCCGACCACGGGCAATCACCCGCCCTTCAACTCGCAATGCGCCAGCCGCGCCCCGTGCTCCAGCACGAACTCGCGGAACGCCGCGCTCACGCCGGTCARCACGCCGTCGCGGCGGTGCAGCAGGCACCAGTCGAGCAGCTTGGGCATGCCGGCGAGGTCGAGCACCGCCATGCGCCCGGCCGCCAGCTCGATCTGGAACGCATGCGCCGACATGAAGCTGATGCCCATGCCCGCCATCACCGCCTGCTTGATGGTCTCGTTGCCCGACAGCTCCATCGTCACGTTGACCTGCAGCGACTGCGACTGCAGCAGGTGCTCGAGGAACTGCCGCGTCGCCGAGCCCGGCTCGCGGAAGATGAACGGTTCGCCCTTCAGCTCGCTCCACGCGATGCGCCGCTTGCCGGCCAGCGGGTGCGTGGGCGCCGCGACGATGCAGTGCGGGTGGCGTGCGAAGGCCTCGGCCTCGACATCGGCCTCCGACGGCGGGTAGCCGGCGATCGCGACATCGATCTGGTGCTCGTTCAGCAGCGCGAGGATGGTCTCGCGCCGGTCCACCGACAGCTTCAGCTTGACCTCGGGAAAGCGCTCGCGGAACGCCATCATCAACAGCGGCGCGAAGTAGTTCGCCGTCGGCACCACGCCCAGGTGCAGCTGGCCGCGCGTGCTGCCCTCCCCCGAACTCATCGAGGTCAGCGCCTCCTCGGCCTGGCGGATCGCGCCGAGGATGCCGCGCGCATGGCGCAGCAGTTCGTCGCCCGCCTCGGTGAGCTGCAGCCCGCGGCCCTGCTTGCGGAACAGCGGCAGCCCGAGCTCGTCTTCGAGCAGCCGGATCTGCATCGACACCGCCGGCTGCGTGAGATGCAGCTGCTCGGCGGCGCGCGAGTGGCTCAGCGTGGTCGCGGCGGCCTCGAAGGCGCGCAGCTGGCGCAGCGTCAGGTTCTTCATGGGCCGCAAGCTTAGGGCCTGCAGCCGCGCCCCCGATCAGCGGCCACCCAACTCGGAACTGCTCAGGCGCATCGGAGCATCGGCACCCGGGTCGTCCGACGACGAGTACAGCTTTTCACATTGCTCTTTTGCAGGATCCTTCCACCAGATGGGATTGATATTCTTGGAGCAATAGCAGTCGGGATGGCCTTTCGTGAGCAGCGCAAACTGATCTTCGGCAACCGGCCGCGCACGCACTTCCTTCGACAGCTGCCGATAGAAGCGCGGCATGCTGTGGTTGGCGATGATGTTGCCGTGCAGCAGATCGAACTCGAGCTCGGTGATGTTCTCGCTCAACGAATAGAACAGCCGCAGGAAGGAGCGCACATAGGCCAAGGCCTCCCCCTTCTCGTAGATGCGCCATACCGGCACATTGCAATGCATCACCTTCGGGTCAACGCAGGACCAGTAGGCTGTCACCGGCGAAGGGTCGAAGACGACCGCGGCCTCGACCTCGGCGCTGCGATAGGCAAACAGCTGGGCCAAGCCACCGCCCAGCGAGTGCCCGGTCGACACGATGTGCCAGCGGTCGATGGGCCGGCCCAACGCCTCCTTGATGTCGAGCTTGGTGCGATCGATCACCTGCTCGACCATGTCCGACACCTGGTTGTACTGATCGTGTCCCGGCACGACCCACCGCAAATTGCTGTACCAGTCGGCCAGGCTCGTGAAGTCCGTGCCGCGAAACGCGACGGCGACACTCACCGAGCCGTCGGCCTCCGGCCGATAGAACACTCCGAAACGCAGGCCAAGCCATTCGCGCCCGGCCGGCAGGTCGGCCGTGTCGTCACTGCGGTCGCTGGCGTAGGTGTGCAGTCGGCTCCAGCCGTGATCGGCCGCTGCGAAGCCTCCGTCGCAGTCGGAGTCGGACACCGGGTCGGATGCGCTGGCTGCTTCGCCGGCAACTGCCGGCTTCGGGACTTTGCGGCGCTGGTACAGGTCATCGCAGTAGACGACCGCCGACAGCATCGCGTACGGAAGAATCGCCGACGCATGTTGCGCGACCTCGTCGGCCAGCATCGGTTGCTTGGTGCGCTTGCGGAAATCGCGTCGAAACGCGTGCAATGGTTCAGCGGGCTTTTCCGCCTTGTCCGGCAGCACCGCATCGGCCGCAGGCGTCGTCGGCGGGTCCAGTGCGCCGGGAGTCTTTGGTGGTGGGTCTTGCGGAGGCAGCACCTTGTCCGGCGGGGGCCCGGCTTCCACCTCCTGCGCCTGCGGATCCACCGGAGCTTCCTGCGCCCCTGCCCCTGCAGCCGCGCCCAGCAGCAGCGCCGCCACGGCTGCTCGCCCCCATGCGTTCGAAATGACCATGCCTGCCTCCGCGCCTGAAAGACTCGAAGATAGGCCAGCCTCTTCGCATTCACCTCCCCAAGGAGAAGGACGTCGTCGCCCTGCGCGGTTCAGTCAACGCCGAGTGCGCCTCTCAGGTGCGTCAGCGGCAGCGCCCCGCCCGCCTTCACCTCGCCGAGCGAGAAGCTGGTGTGGATGTCCTTCACGTTCGGCAGGTTCAACAGCGTCTCGATCGAGAAGCGCGAGAACGCATCGAGGTCGGTCGCCATCACCTGCAGCTCGAAGGTGCCGGCGCCCGAGATGTAGTGGCAGGCGATCACCTCGGGCAGCTGGCGGATCGCGTCCTCGAGCGCGCGCGTCTCGGTGCCGGTGTTGCGGTTGGCATCCACGCGCACGAAGGCCAGCACGCCCAGGCCGACCTTGCGCCGGTCGAGCTCGGCGCGGTAGCCGGTGATGTAGCCCTGCTCCTCCAGCCACTTGACGCGCCGCCAGGTCGGCGCGGCCGACAGCCCGATGCGCCCCGCGAGCTCGGCATTGGACAGCCGCGCCTCCTGCTGCAGCTCGCGCAGGATCAGCACGTCGTAGCGGTCGAGCGTGGCGCCGTGCGGCTCGCCGGCGGGGGCGTGAAGCGCCGGGGCCGCCGATCTGCTGGTTTTCCCTGATACGGGCTTTTTGAGCGTCATTCTCGTCACCAGATGGAAATGTCAGCAAGATTATTGCGCGCAGGCCCTCTGGCAGGGCAAACATAGAAAGGACTTGCGCAGCCCGAATCCCTACACTGACCGCTGCCGACGCCGCCACGAGCGGCCGACGCGCCTCACCGAACCCTCCCCCAAGGAGCCCTGGCCGATGAATGCCCCGCTACCCGAATCCATTCGCAAGGCGCTCGAGAGCGTCTCCCTCGACGACAAGTACAGCCTCGCGACCGGCCGCGCCTTCATGAGCGGCGTGCAGGCGCTGGTGCGGCTGCCGATGCTGCAGCGCACGCGCGACGCGATGGCCGGCCTGAACACCGGCGGCTTCATCAGCGGCTACCGCGGCTCGCCGCTCGGCGGCTACGACCAGGCGCTGTGGCAGGCCAAGAAGCACCTGCAGGCGCAGAACATCGTGTTCCAGCCCGGCGTCAACGAAGAGCTCGGCGCGACCGCGGTGTGGGGCACGCAGCAGCTCGACCTGTACCCGCAGAGCAAGAAGTTCGACGGCGTGTTCGGCATCTGGTACGGCAAGGGCCCGGGCGTGGACCGCTGCTCCGATGTGTTCAAGCACGCCAACATGGCCGGCACCGCGAAGCACGGCGGCGTGATCGCGCTGGCCGGCGACGACCACATCGCCAAGAGCAGCACCGCGGCGCACCAGAGCGACCACATCTTCAAGGCCTGCGGGCTGCCGGTGTTCTTCCCGTCGAGCGTGCAGGACATCCTCGACATGGGGCTGCATGCGTTCGCGATGAGCCGCTTCGCCGGTGTCTGGTCGGGCATGAAGACGATCCAGGAGATCGTCGAATCGTCGGCCAGCATCAGCGTCGACCCCGACCGCGTGAACATCGTGCTGCCGGAAGACTTCGTGATGCCGGCCGGCGGCCTGCACATCCGCTGGCCCGACGCGCCGCTCGAGCAGGAAGCGCGGCTGATGGACCACAAGTGGTACGCCGCGCTCGCCTACATCCGCGCCAACAAGCTGAACCACAACGTGATCGAAGGCCCGAACGACCGCTTCGGCCTGATCGCCAGCGGCAAGGCCTACAACGACACCCGCCAGGCGCTGCACGACCTCGGCCTCGACGACGACGCCTGCCGCCACCTCGGCATCCGGCTGCACAAGGTCAACGTCGTGTGGCCGCTCGAGGCCACCATCACGCGCGAGTTCGCGAAGGGCCTGCAGGAGATCCTGGTCGTCGAGGAGAAGCGCCAGGTCATCGAGTACCAGCTGAAGGAGGAGCTCTACAACTGGCGCCCCGACGTGCGGCCGACCGTGCTCGGCAAGTTCGACGAGGTGGCCGGCGACCAGAGCGGCGGCGAATGGTCGCAGCCGAACCCGGGCAGCAACTGGCTGCTGCGCGCGCAGGCCGACCTGACGCCGGCCATCATCGCGAAGGCGATCGGCAAGCGGCTGAAGAAGCTCGGCGTCGATGCCGACACCGCCGCGCGCATCGATGCGCGGCTCGCGCTGATCGAGGCCAAGGAACGCAGCCTCGTCGACGTGAAGAACGAGGGCGGCGACCGCCTGCCGTTCTTCTGCAGCGGCTGCCCGCACAACACCAGCACCAAGGTGCCCGAGGGCTCGCGCGCGGTGGCCGGCATCGGCTGCCACTACATGGTGGTGTGGATGGACCGCAGCACCAGCACCTTCACGCAGATGGGCGGCGAAGGCGTGCCGTGGATCGGCCAGGCGCCGTTCACGACCGACGAGCACATCTTCGCGAACCTCGGCGACGGCACCTACTTCCACAGCGGCAGCCTGGCGATCCGCCAGAGCATCGCGGCCGGCGTGAACATCACCTACAAGATCCTCTACAACGACGCAGTCGCGATGACCGGCGGGCAGCGCGTGGGCGAGCGGCCCGAGGGCCACTCGGTGCTGCAGATCATGAACAGCCTGAAGGCCGAGGGCGTGGCCGCGCTGTGCATCGTGACCGACGAGCCCGAGAAGTACGACGGCGTCGCGCTCGCCGAGGGCGTGCAGGTGTTCCACCGCGACGAGCTCGACCGCCTGCAGCGCGAATACCGCGAGCTGAAGGGCACGACGGCCATCATCTACGACCAGACCTGCGCGACCGAGAAGCGCCGCCGCCGCAAGCGCGGCACGATGGTCGAGCCGGCCAAGCGCGTGGTGATCAACGAGCTGGTTTGCGAGGGCTGCGGCGATTGCTCGGTGCAGAGCAACTGCCTGAGCGTGGAGCCGGTCGAGACCGAGTTCGGCCGCAAGCGCCGCATCAACCAGAACACCTGCAACAAGGACTACTCCTGCGTGAAGGGCTTCTGCCCGAGCTTCATCACCGTCGAGGGCGGGCAGCTGAAGAGCGCGAAGAAGGCCAAGCAGGAGCGGCCGCAGCCGTCATCGATCGCGGTGCCGGAGCCGGTGCTGCCGGTGGCGGAAACGGCCTGGGGCATCGTCGTCGCCGGCGTCGGCGGCACCGGCGTGATCACGATCGGCCAGCTGCTCGGCATGGCGGCGCACCTGGAGGGCAAGGGCATCGTCACGCAGGATTCGGCCGGCCTCGCGCAGAAGGGCGGCAGCACCTGGAGCCACATCCAGATCGCGAACCGCATGGAGGCGATCCACACCACCAAGGTCGGCACCGCGGAAGCCGACCTGGTGATCGCCTGCGACCCGATCGTCGGCGCCAACAAGGCCACGCTGGCGACGCTGCGCGAGGGCCGCAGCTTCGTCGCGCTGAACACGCACGGCTCGCCGACGGCGGCTTTCGTGACCAACCCGGACTGGCAGTTCCCCGGCGCGAGCTGCGAGGCGGCGGTCGTCGCGGCGGCCGGTGCGGCGCAGGTGGGCATGCTCGATGCCGAGGAGCTCGCGGTGCAGCTGGTCGGCGATTCGCTGTACACCAACCCGTTGATGCTCGGCTATGCATGGCAGAAGGGCCGCGTGCCGCTCGGCCATGCCGCGCTGATGCGCGCGATCGAGCTGAACGGCGTGCAGGTCGACAACAACAAGGCGGCCTTCGAATGGGGCCGCCGCGCGGCGCACGACCTGGCGGCGGTGAAGGCGCTGTTCAAGGCGGCACAGGTGATCGAGTTCGTGCGCAAGAGCGTCAACGTCGACGACGTGATCGCCAAGCGCGTCGAGTTCCTGACCGGCTACCAGGATGCGGCGTACGCGGCGCAATACAAGGCCTTCGTCGAGAAGGTGCGGGCCGCCGAGGCGCCGCTGGGCGGCCACAAGCTGACCGAGCAGGTCGCGCGCTACCTGTTCAAGCTGATGGCCTACAAGGACGAGTACGAGGTGGCGCGGCTGCACACCGACAAGAGCTTCCTCGACAAGGTGGCGGCGCAGTTCGAGGGCGACTACACGCTGAACTACCACCTGGCGCCGCCGGCCCTCGCGAAGAAGAACGACAAGGGCGAGCTGGTGAAGCAG
>NZ_JBFUGN010000273.1:0-6746 GCF_056402895.1 Rhizobacter sp. P3_B12
GGCCTGCAGAGCCCCGGTGAGGGCATCCAGCACGAAGAGCCGGCCGATGCCGTCCTGCGCGGCGTTGTTGTAGCCGCTGCTCAGCAGGGCGACCGAGCTGGTCGCCCCCTTGATCCGGACGATGCGGGGGGCACCGATGGACAGCCCCATCTGGTTCCTGACYGTTGCCGAGGTGTTGTCGTTGGGGAACTCCCACTTCACGCGACCTGCCAGTGCGGCATCGCTGGTGATGGCCGACGCGTTCGTCACATTCAGCGCATACCAGCCGGTGCCCGCCGAGCCGCGGCCGCCGAGCAGGATCTCCTGGCCGGAAACCGTCACCAGCGTGGGGGTGGCGTCGAGCTGGGCGTTGAAGCGGTAGCTCTTCTGGCTGGTGGCACCGAGGCCGGTGAGCACGAAGCCGGGAATGTAGCTCCACCGCTCCTGCCCATCGGCAGCGTTGAAGGCATGCAGCATGCCTTCGTTGGAGGCCTGGAAGACCGTGCCGCCATCGCGGCTGATGATCGGAGATGCATTGATGATCGCGCCCAGCAGCGAGCTGCGCTGGCGCCAGGTGCTGCCTTCGCCGCTGCGGTTGCCGCGCAGGTAGTCGACGAGGTCGCTCGTGCTGCCATAGGTGCTGCCGGGGTTGAGCTTCGCGCCCACGGCGGTGGCGGTGAAGGGCTGGCCGGTGGCGCCGTCGTAGGTGGCGATGCTGCGACCTGTCCAGTTCCTGCTGGACAACTGGGAGCTTGCCGTCCAGGTCGTCGCGGCGCTGACCGCGCCGGTCGTGCTGTCGATCGCGTTGGCGCTCAGGTCGCCGGTCCAGCCGCTGACGTTGTAGCTGGTCACGTAGACCTTGCCGTCGCTTCGAATCAAGTTGGCTGAACCGACACTCGCGCTGGCCTGGCCGGCGCGCTGCGCCCGGATCGCATCGAAGGCGGAGTGCATGGCGGTGGCGGTGGCATCGGGCGTTGTGGCGAGAAACATCTCGCCGCGGCCGTTGACCGTGGCGTGCCATAGCTCGTCGATGGCCCCTGCATTGGCACCGGGAATGCCGAAGGTGGTGGCGGGCCAGAAGCTGGTGGGTGAACTGGCGGTCGGCGCCGCCGTGGCTGGCCACAGGTTGCCGCTGGACCCGAGCGACACGGCATAGGTCGTCATGTGCGGGTTCGAATTCTTGTCGGCGTCGGAGGTCGGTACCTTGCCCTTCACCATGGTGGGTTGCAGATTGTTGGTGTAGTAGGCCAGCGCCAGGTCGGCGAGCGTGCCAGCGTGGGTCGTGGCGAACGGCGCGACATTGCTGCCGTACGTCGTGGCGCTGTAGCTGGGCACGGTGGGGGCGTCATCGTCGGCGTAGCCATCGGTGGCGATCAGTGCGGCGTTGCGCTGGCATGCGTACCTCACAACCCCGCTACCGCTGAATTGCTCGCCGATGAACTTCATCGTCGTCCGCGTCGGCGTTCCGCCCGCCCTATTGTTCATGTAGAACGGGGCAAGCGCAGCCTGATATCCGCTGCTCTGGTCGGTTGAGTCCAGGTCGTACATCGTTGGAGCGAGCCGATCCTGGAAGGCGACGACACCGACGTTGATGCCATCGATGCGCTGCAGGATCGTGCCCATCGACGCCGCCAGGACGTACTTGCGTTTTCGGAAGTACTGGAACCAGTTGGCGAAGTTCTGCAACTCGTCTGCGTAGCTGCGGCCGGAGGGGAAGGTCCTGCCCGGTTTGATTTCATACCGCTTCAATGTCATGCCGTCGTAGGCCAAGGCACAGGTCGGATCATCAGGAGACACGGTGCAATCTTCACGAATCCAGAAGGTGGCCGGGTAGTAGCTGAAGGAGAATTCTTGCCCTGCTGTGAGATCGCCCACGACGGTCTCCACAGCCTGGACAGTGGAGCAATCGCCCGTCCCCCAGGCGGCACCTTTCTCGATGCGCTGGCCTGTGTACAGGGAAAACTTCTGTCCAACTCCGGTGTCGCAATGTTGTCGCGTCAAATCGAAAGTGCTCGAACCGATAACGGGATGTGACCGTGTGGCACCGGGATTCGCGTTGACGAAGGTCCTCAGCGAGGATCCATCGAAATAGCTCGCCCAGGGACGGTAGGTGACGCTTGTGTCGTAGTAGATCCGGTTGTAGCTGCTGGAACGCGTGAACGCGAACTCCTTGGTGGGAGGGATGGGCGAAAGGTCTGTCGCGGAATACAAAAGCGTACCTGGGGTCGTGCTGCTCTGTCCATTGGGAAACAGATAGGTGTATCGCGCGGTTAAGCTGTTTTTGTCGAGAAGCGAACCGTTGGAAAAACTTTGCCTGCGAGGCTGGTCCCAATACAAGAACCCGCTGTTCGTGCCGTTGAACAGCACCTCTGCATCCATCGACCCGGAATCATCCATCCCGATGATCACGTTCGGCTTGACCAGCACGCTGGCCTTCAGCGGCCGGGTCGCCACGTCGGTGGCGTGCGCCGACGGGAGTCCCAGCAGAAGCAACGACACCCACAGGGCGCCCGGGCGATTGATGAAGAACGACATGGTCACATCCTCTCGAGCGAAGCTCAGTTGCTGCCCTTGGTCACCAGGGCCTGCACATAGACGGTCGTGTTGCGCTCGTCGGTGACGCGGGTCGTGATGCGGAACTGCGTGGCGTAGGGGTTGTCGAGCTGCTTGTCGCGGTCGCCCGGGTCTTCGGCGCGATTGACCGGCATGTCGACTTCCTTCAGCAGGCACTGCCTGGTGGCGTCGGTGATGGCAGCGGTGGTGTAGTCGCACACGCGCTCAACGTAGTAGCTCACGGTCATCGCGCCTGCAGCGCTGGCGGGTGCGTCGCTCCAGGCCACCGAGTTCGGCAACCCTTGCGCCGTCTGGCTCTGGTCGAGCGTGCGCCGGTACCAGGTGGTGGCGCTGGTCGACTCCTCATCCGTGAGCCCCTTCACCGCGGCATAACCGTTGTTGACCCCGACCTCGGCGGCCTGCAACGCCGCGGCGCGGCTGGCCAGGTTGCCGGCCAGCAGCGTGCCGCTATCGGTTATGCGGGCGAGCGCCAGGCCGCTGAGCATCAGCGTGGCCAGCACGATCAGCACCAGGAACAACGAACCGCCGCGTTGGTGTCGGGCGCGTGGGTTCATTTCAGGCCTCCGGTGATGTTTCGAAGCGGGATCACGGTGCTCACCAGGCGGTAGCGGTAGCACTTGTCGGCGGCGGTCAGCGCATAGCTTTCGCCGGTCATCAAGGTCGGCGCGGTGTTTGTCGCCTCGCACACGCCGGTGCTCGCCTTGGGCTTCTCGGGCTGGGGGCTGCGCAGCAGCAGCTGCACGCGCATCGCCAGGATCCGGCCGAGGTGGGCGCTGTCGACCGTGGCCCATTCGGTGCTCGGGGTCGGGTTGACCCAGCTGTCCAGCGCGCGCGAGCTGGTCGACGCCGCAACACCGTACTGCACGCGGAATGCCATCACGTTGCGGGCCAGCGTGGCCGTGGTGCCGGCGATCCGATCCGTCTGCTGCAGCGTGTTGTTCGCCACGCTGTAGCGGTAGGCGGACAAGGCGCCCAGCAAGGCGATGCGGTCGCCGGCGGCGTAGCTGGTCGAGGCCGAGAACGTGGCCTGGTTGTACGCGCCATCGCTGCCCGACGACCCGAAACTCAGCTGCTCGTAGGTGTCGGTCGTGGCGGCGGTGATGCCGGTGATCGAACGCACCGTGCAGGGCGCGCCGGCGGTGGCGGGCGACAGCAGCACCACCTGCCCCGTCGAGGCGGGCAGATGCGTCTTCAACGACGCGGCGGTGGCGGTGGCACTGAGCAGCGGCACCTCGGTGCCGCCATAGACGCTGGACGCATGCATCACGTCCAGCGTGTCGAACAGGCCGCTCGACGGGCGCGTGACGTTCAACGGCGAGAAGGCCGCACCGTCGCCGAGCACGGTGCTGCCGTGGCTGAGGTTCAGCCTCTCGCAGCGGAAGCTGCTGCTGCCGAAGAAGCCCAGCCCGGCCGGCAGCGTCTGTGTGCGCAAGATCTCGATGGCCGACGAGCCGCTGCTCGTCACGCTGGAGGTGCCGACGGCCTGGCGCTGCGTCGCGGCGTAGCTGATCGCCATCCCCATCGCCACGAGCCCGATCAGCAACGCGACGACGATGCCGACCAGCAGTTCGATCAGCGAGGTGCCGCGCTGCCCGGCGCGGCACGGCGTGTCATTGGCGCACATCGGTGGTCACCGTGACGTTGTGGGTATCGGCGATCGACTGGCCGCCCAGCGTGGTGGCCTTGGCGGCCCAGCTCACCACCACCCTGAAGCGCCCGGTCGAGCTGTCCAGCGTGACGACGGCGCTGGGCTGGACACTGGAATGCGTGGGCAGCGAGGCCAGTGCCGCGGTTCTCCAGGTGGTTGCACTCGTGGATGCCGTCGTGCTGGAACAGGTGCCCGTGGCCGGCGCGGTATAGCAGGCCGCGTTGGCGCTGTCGGCCAGCACCGTGCCGAGCAGTTCCTCGGCCGCACGCGAGGCGGCCAGCCGCACCTGCATCTCGCTGCCTTGGGTGATGAGCCGGCCCTGCATGCGGGTCATGCCGAGCATGCCGAAGGCCAGCATGCTCAGTGCGACCAGCGCATCGATCAGGCCGATGCCGCGTTGACGAGAGATCAATTGCATGAGGTGTTGTCTCCACACAGGCGGATGCCGCCGCCGGCATCCAGGCGCAGGCCAGGGCAGCGGATGTCGGCAGAGCAGGTCGCGTTCGCCATCCGCAGGTTGATGGAGGCATCGGCGGCAGGGCGGCCGGAGCTGTCGAGGGCGACGGTCACGTCGGCCGTGGCCGACACGCCGTCGGGCTGCGCGCGCTGCCGGACCGTGGTGCCGCCGGCGTCCGTGACGCTGACCGAGGTGCCGGAGACCACCAGCGACAGCGCCGCGTTGCGCTTGATTGCCTCGCTCTGCGCGTACAGCGCATCGGCGAGCAGCGTGTTGCCGGCCTCGCGCAGCTTGCTGTTGCGCAGGTAGTCGGCAAAGGCCGGCATGCCGGCGGCGATCAGGATCGCCGAGATCGTCAGCGCGACCAGCGACTCGATCAGTGAGTAGCCGCGCTGCTGCAGAGTCACCCTTCGCATGTCGACCCCCGGGTGGACCAGCAGTTGCTGGTGGGCGTGCCCTTCGGGTGGGCCTCGGTCTTGCGCGTTCCCGCGTAGTCGATCGAGTAGTTGTAGCCGGCGAGTCGGCCGCTGCCGGTGGCGGTGAGCTTGTACTGGGTGGTGCTGGTGAGCGCGCAGCTGAAGCTGAAACTGTCGACGCCGCTCGGCGCGGTGAGTGCGCAAGCGGTGGCATTGCTGTTGCCGTAGCTGGCGTTGTCCTGGTAGTACTGCTCCATGCGGATCGCATAGGCCGACAAGGCATCGAGCCCGGCCGGCACGCGCGATCGCTTGAGGTAGTCGGTGTAGGCGGGGAGGGCGATCTTCGCGAGGATCGCGACGATGGCAACGGCGATCATCAGTTCGATCAGCGTGAAGCCGCGGTGGGAGGGCTGTGGCATCGGAGTCGTTCGAAGCAGCCTCGAGAGAGGCGATGGCGCAATGTAGACAAGACAAGGCGCTCCGATACATCCGCTCACACTAGTTGACATTCCCTCGCCCGCCGACTGCGCACGCCGTCACGAAGCGGCCTCTGGAAGGGGCATTGGCGGTGCATGGACAATGGCGTCTTTGCCGCTTTCTGTGACGCCGATGTCCGCTCCCGCGATGACTGCATCCCCCTGGCGCCTGTCCGTCGCCCCGATGATGGATTGGACCGATCGCCACTGCCGCTACTTCCACCGCCTGCTGACGAAGCAGACGCGCCTCTACACCGAGATGGTGACGACCGGCGCGCTGATCCATGGCGACCGGCCGCGCCACCTCGATTTCAATGCCGAGGAGCACCCGGTGGCGCTGCAGCTCGGCGGCAGCGAGCCGGCCGACCTGGCCTTCTGCGCGAAGCTGGCCGAGCAATGGGGCTACGACGAGGTCAACCTGAACTGCGGCTGCCCGAGCGAGCGCGTGCAGCGCGGTGCRTTCGGCGCCTGCCTGATGAACGAGCCCGCGCTGGTGGCCGACAGCGTGAAGGCGATGCGCGATGCGGTGTCCATCCCGGTGACGGTGAAGCACCGCATCGGCATCGACCAGGACGAGCGCTACGGCTTCGTGCGCGACTTCGTCGGCCAGATCGCCGAAGCCGGCTGCGAGGTCTTCATCGTGCATGCGCGCAATGCGTGGCTGAAGGGCCTGAGCCCGAAGGAGAACCGCGAGGTGCCGCCGCTGCGCTACGAGACGGTGCACCACCTGAAGCGCGATTTCCCGCACCTGACGATCGTGCTGAACGGCGGCGTCACGACGCAGGAGCAGATCACCGAGCAGCTGCAGCACCTCGACGGCGTGATGCTGGGCCGCGAGGCGTATCACAACCCGTGGCTGATGTCGCAGTGGGACGCGCTGTTCTTCGGCGTGCCGCACCACGAGCTCGACCGCGCGGCCATCGAGCAGCAGATGGTCGACTACATGGAGCGCGTCGGGCTGAAGGGCGAGCCGTGGTCGCGCGTCGTGCGCCACATGCTGGGCCTGCGCAACGGCCTGCCCGGCGCCCGCCGCTGGCGCCAGGTGTGGTCGGACCACAAGCTCAAGACGGAGCCCGCGCGCGCGGTCGCACGCATCGCGCGCAGCGAATCAGTCCCGGCGTGAACGCGACGGCCAGGTCGCCAGCAGCACGCCGGCGATCGCGAGGCCGAACGCCGCCGCCTGCGTCACGCTGATC
>NZ_JBFUGN010000274.1:0-6732 GCF_056402895.1 Rhizobacter sp. P3_B12
CACATCAGGTTGGTCGGCGAGTCGGAGAACGCGAGGCCCTCGTCGCGCGTGATCACGCCTTCGGTGATCAGGCGGGCGAGGTCGGACTCGAAGCTCTGCGAGCCTTCGGCCATCGATTTCTCCATCGCTTCCTTGACGCCGTTAAAGTCGCCCTGCTCGATCAGCTCGGACACGAGCTTGGTGTTCAGCAGCACCTCGACGGCCGGGCGGCGCCCGCCGGCCGTCGCGCGCACCAGCCGCTGCGAGACGATCGCGCGCAGGCCGGCGGCCAGATCGGCCAGCAGCGCGGGGCGCGATTCGGGCGAGTAGAACGACAGGATCCGGCCGAGCGCGTGGTAGCTGTTGTTCGCGTGCAGCGTCGAGACCACCAGGTGGCCCGACAGCGCGTACGAGATCGCCATCGTCATCGTCTCGCGGTCGCGGATCTCGCCGATGTAGATGCAGTCGGGGGCCTGGCGCAGCGCGTTCTTCAGCGCGACCTGCAGCGATTGCGTGTCGCGGCCGACCTCGCGCTGGTTCACGACCGAGCGCTTGTTGCTGAACATGAACTCGATCGGGTCCTCGATGGTCAGGATGTGGCCGGCGATCTGCTGGTTGCGCTGCTCCAGCATCGACGCGAGCGTGGTGCTCTTGCCGGTGCCGGTGGCGCCCACCATCAGGATCAGGCCGCGCTTCTCGAGCACCAGCGTGTTCAGCACCTGCGGCAGGTTCAGGGTGCCGAGTGCCGGGATGTCGTGCGGGATGCAGCGGAACACCGCGGCGATCGAGCCGCGCTGGCGGAATGCGCTGAGCCGGAAGCTGCCGACGCCCGACAGCCCGATGCCCACGTTCAGCTCGCCGGTGTCTTCCAGGTCTTCGAGCTGGGTCGGCGTGAGCAGCTCGGCCAGCAGCTGGCGGGGCTGGGTGGCGGTGAGCGGCTGGTCGCTCAACTGCAGGATCTGGCCGTTGATCTTGATCAGGATCGGCGTGTTGGCCGACAGGTAGACGTCGGAGGCGCCCTTGTCGGCCATCAGCCGCAGCACGCGTTCCATGTTGCCGCCGTTGGAGGCTGCTGTCATCGCTGTGTCCTTTCGGGACCTTGTTGAACGGAAGAAGGCATCATGGCACGCCGGCCGGCGGGTTCTGGCGTCAGGCGCGCAACAGTTCGTTGATGCTGGTCTTGGCTCTCGTCTGGGCGTCGACGCGCTTGACGATCACGGCGCAGTACAGGCTGTACTTGCCGTCGGCGCTCGGCAGGTTGCCGCTGACCACCACCGAGCCGGACGGGATGCGGCCGTAGCTGACTTCACCGGTCGCGCGGTCGTAGATCTTGGTGCTCTGGCCGATGTAGACGCCCATCGAGATGACCGAGTTCTCCTCGACGATCACGCCCTCGACCACCTCGGAGCGGGCGCCGATGAAGCAGTTGTCCTCGATGATGGTCGGGTTGGCCTGCAGCGGTTCCAGCACGCCGCCGATGCCGACGCCGCCCGACAGGTGCACGTTCTTGCCGATCTGGGCGCACGAGCCGACGGTGGCCCAGGTGTCGACCATCGTGCCTTCGTCGACGTAGGCGCCGATGTTGACGTACGACGGCATCAGGATCACGTTCTTCGCGAGGTAGCTGCCGTGGCGCGCGACGGCCGGCGGCACCACGCGCACGCCGGCGGCGCGCACTTCCTCGTCGCTGATGTTGGAGAACTTGGGTCTAACCTTGTCGAAGAAGGTGAGGTCGCCGGCATGCATCAGCTGGTTGTCGTTCAGGCGGAACGACAGCAGAACCGCCTTCTTGACCCATTGGTTGACCTTCCACTGGCCGACGCTCTCGCGTTCGGCGACGCGGATGCGGCCCTTGTTCAGGTCGGCGATCACCGATTCGACGGCCTCGCGCACCTCCGGCGAGTTGACGGCATTGATCTGGGCGCGGCCTTCCCAGGCGAGGTCGATGACGCTTTGCAGTTGCTGTTGGCTCATGGGGTTCTCGGGATCAGACGGACTTGACGAAGGAAACGATGCGCTGGGCGGCTTCGAGGCATTCCCCGACTTCGGCCACCAGGGCCAGGCGGATGCGGCCTGCCCCGGGATTCACACCTTGCGCCTCGCGCGCCAGCAGGCTGCCGGGCAGCACCGCGACATTGTATTGAGCCAGCAGGCCGCGGGCGAAGGCCACGTCGTCGCCACCGGGAACGGCGGCCCACAGGTAGAAGCCGGCGTCGGGCAGGCGCACGTCGAGCACCTCGGCCAGCAGCGGCGTGACCTGTGCGAACTTGCGGCGGTACTGCTCGCGGTTGTCGACCACGTGGGCCTCGTCGCGCCAGGCGGCGATGCTGGCCTGCTGCACCATCGGGCTCATCGCGCTGCCGTGGTAGGTGCGGTACAGCAGGAACTGCTTCAGCACGGCGGCGTCGCCGGCCACGAAGCCCGAGCGCATGCCGGGCACGTTGGAGCGCTTGGAGAGGCTGGTGAACACGACGAGGTTGCGGAAGTCGCGCCGGCCGAGCTGCATCGCGGCGTCGAGTGCGCCGAGCGGCGGGTCTTCGCGGAAGTAGATCTCGGAGTAGCACTCGTCGGAGGCGATCACGAAGCCGAAGCGCTCGCTCAGCTCGAACAGCCGGCGCCACTCGTCGAGCGGCATCACCGCGCCGGTCGGGTTGCCGGGCGAGCAGACGTACAGCAGCTGGGTGCGCGCCCAGACCTCGTCGGGCACCTGGGCCCAGTCGGCCGCGAAGTTGCGCGCCGGGTCGCTGTTGGCGAAGAAGGTCTGCGCGCCGGCGAGCAGCGCCGCGCCTTCGTAGATCTGATAGAACGGATTCGGGCAGACGACGGTGGCGCCGGGTCGGGTCGGGTCGACGAGGGTCTGGGCGAGGGCGAACAGGGCTTCGCGCGAGCCGTTGACCGGCAGCACCTGGGTGGCGGCATCGAGCGTGACGCCGTAGCGGCGCCCGGCCCAATCGGCGCAGGCCTGGCGCAGCGCGATGTCGCCGGCGGTGGCGGGGTAGCTGGCGAGGCCGCTGAAGTGGGCCGACAGCGCATCGAGGATCAGCTGCGGCGTGGCATGGCGGGGCTCGCCGATGCCGAGGCTGATGGGCTTGAAGGCCGGGTTCGGCGTGATGTCGCGGGTGAGGGCGCGCAGCCGCTCGAACGGATAGGGATGGAGCTTGCCTAGCAGCGGGTTCATTCCGCCGATTATCGGGGACGGCTCGATTCTTCTTGTTGTATGTCCGCGCGAGCAAGGGCGCGGATGGGCTGGTTGCGGTCAGGCGTCGCCCACGCGCGGGATCCAGTAGCCGGGTTGTCGACGATCGGGCGCAATGGCGAAGATGACGATCTCTTCGTTGAACTCGCCATAGACGACGGTGAACGGAAAGCCCTTGACCTTGGTACGCCGAACGCCTGCCGCGGCGGGGGCCCCGCTTTGCGGAAAGGACTGGATCAACGTGAATGAATCAGTGACGGCCCGAACGAACCGGATCCCGGTTCCCCGACGCTTGGCTTCGTAGTAGGACGACTCCCGAAGCAACTCGGCACGTGCCTCGTCGATCAGCCGCAGCAGCTTCAACGCAAGAGGCGTACAGCTTCTGCAATCACGTGATCGGCGTCGTGGAGCTTTGCTTCGCCGCGCTCGTAGCTGGCGACGCGACGCTCGATCTCCCTGCTCCAGGCCTCGTCGGCCGGTGACTCACCAGCTTCGTGCAACGACTCCAACAGCAAATCCAGAAGGCGCACACGCTCTTCGGGCGGCAATTCCTTGCCGCGTTCTGCGAGTTCTGTCACCAGATCCGCCATATGGGCCGCTCCTGAAGGTGATGGACAGTGTAGCGCCGTGCCCGTTGACCGGCCCCCGCCGCGCCGCAACGCTCAGATCAACCCCGTCTGCGCCCCATGCGAAGGCATCTGCACCACCGGCTGCGGCTTCCAGCCTTTCTTGCGGTGCTCCGCCACCACGTTGGTATAGATCCCGCCCCGCACGTACCACTTCGCGGTGATGCGGATGAAGCGCGGGTCGGTGGCCTTCACGATGTCGTCGAGGATGTCGTTCGTGACCTTCTCGTGGAACGCACCTTCATTGCGGTAGCTCCACATGTACATCTTCAGGCTCTTCAGCTCGATGCACAGCTTGTCGGCAACCATGTCGATCGTGAAGTGCGCGAAATCCGGCTGGCCCGTCAGCGGGCAGTGGCAGGTGAACTCGGGCACCTGGAMCTGGATCGCGTAGTCGCGCTTCGGGCTCGGGTTCGGGAACACGTCCAGCTGCTTGCTCGGCATCGACGGCGGCTTGGCAGGCGCCTCGCGCATGCGCAGCGGGGTGGTGGGCGGGGCGACTTTCGCGGACAACTTGGATACCTTGGCCATGGTGGGCGTCACGTTTTGAGAGGGTTTCGGCAGGCTGCCGCAAGAGGGCGCGATGGTATCATCGCGCCTCGCCAGAAGTCCGCGTACGCGTGGAATTCCCTAAATAAATCAATGACTTAGGCGACTCGTGGCACTCTCCGCCGCGGCCCGCCGGGACTGCTCCCCATGCGTCTGAACTCCATCAAGCTGTCGGGCTTCAAGTCATTTGCCGAGCCGACGCACTTCCAGCTGCCGGGCCAGCTGGTCGGCGTGGTCGGGCCCAACGGCTGCGGCAAGTCCAACATCATGGACGCGGTGCGCTGGGTGCTGGGCGAATCGAAGGCCAGCGAACTGCGCGGCGAATCGATGCAGGACGTGATCTTCAACGGCTCCGGCAACCGCAAGCCGGCCAGCCGCTCCAGCGTCGAACTGGTGTTCAGCAACGAGGACGCCCGCGCCGGCGGCCAGTGGAACCAGTTCACCGAGATCGCCGTCAAGCGCGTGCTCACCCGCGACGGCACCAGCAGCTACTACATCAACAACCAGCCGGTGCGCCGCCGCGACGTGCAGGACGTGTTCCTCGGCACCGGCCTCGGCCCGCGCGCCTACGCCATCATYGGCCAGGGCACCATCAGCCGCATCATCGAGAGCAAGCCCGAGGAGCTGCGGCTCTTCCTCGAAGAAGCCGCCGGCGTCTCCAAGTACAAGGAACGCCGCCGCGAGACCGAGAACCGGCTGAAGGACACGCGCGAGAACCTGACCCGCGTCGAAGACATCCTGCGCGAGCTGAACGCCAACCTCGACAAGCTCGAGAAGCAGGCCGAGGTCGCGTCGCGCTACCGCGGCCTGCAGGAATCCGGCACGCTGAAACTGCACCAGCTGTGGTTCCTGAAGCACCGCGATGCCGCCAGCGAACAGGAGCGCGTGAAGAAAGAGGTGCTGGAGGCCACCAACGGGCTCGAAGCCCGCATGGCCGAGCTGCGCCACGGCGAGGCCGAGCTCGAAACGATCCGCCAGGCCCATTACGCCGCGAGCGACGAGCTGCACACCGCGCAAGGCGCGCTGGCCGAGGCCTCGCTCGAGGTGAGCCGGCTCGAGGAACGCATCCGCTACGTGGTCGAAGGACGCCAGCGCGTCGAGCAGCGCCTGACCGAGCTGAAGGTGCAGAGCGAGCAATGGGCCGAGCGCTCGCAGCAGGCGCAAGACGAGCTGGAGCAGATCGCCGAGCAGATCGCCGCCGCCGACGAGCAGGCCGAGGTGCTGGCCGCGCAGGCCGAGGAGCAGGCCGGCAACCTGCCGCAGGTCGAAGACGCGGTGCGCGCCGCGCAGAACCGCAGCAACGAACAGCGCACCGCCGTCAGCGGCGTGCAGCAGCAGATCCAGGTGCTGGCCGCCGAGAGCCGCAACCTCGACGACCAGCGCCGCCAGTTCAACGCGCGCCGCGAACGGCTCGACGGCGAACGCCGCCAGCTTGCATCGCCCGACATGGCACGCCTGGCCGAGCTGAAGCTGCAATCGGCCGCGGCCGACGAACTGCAGGGCGTGGCTGACGCCCGCCTGCACGAGCTGCAGGAGCAGGTGCCGGCCCTCGACGAAGCGCGCCGCGAGACGCAGGAGCAGGTCAATGCGCAGGGTGGCCGGCAGGCCGACCTGAGCGCCCGTCTCGATGCGCTGCGCGCTCTGCAGGAGAAGGTGCAGACGGAGGGCAAGCTGAAGCCGTGGCTCGCCAAGCACGGCCTCGAAGGCCTGCAGGGCCTGTGGACGAAGATCCACATCGAGACCGGCTGGGAGACCGCGCTCGAAGCCGCGCTGCGCGAGCGCATCAACGCGCTCGAAGTGGGTCGCATCGAGACGGTGCGCGCCTTCGCGACCGATGCGCCGCCCGCCAAGCTGGCGTTCTACACGCCGCCGCAAGCGGCCATCTCCAACAC
The DNA here is from genome assembly GCF_056402895.1 of Rhizobacter sp. P3_B12. Taxonomy (NCBI): domain Bacteria; kingdom Pseudomonadati; phylum Pseudomonadota; class Betaproteobacteria; order Burkholderiales; family Sphaerotilaceae; genus Rhizobacter; species Rhizobacter sp. P3_B12. The sequence continues at coordinate 6,243 of NZ_JBFUGN010000274.1, forward strand.
CCACCAGACCCTGTCGAAGCTGAGCGACCTGCTGCGCCTGGGGAACCACGACCAGGCCGGCCTGAAGGCGCTGCTGAACGACTGGCTCGAAGGCGTCTACACCGCGTCGGACATCGACGAGGCGCTCGCCGCGCGCTCGAAGCTGACGCACGGCGAGGTCATCATGACCCGCGAGGGCCATGCTGTCAGCCAGTTCGCGGTCGCCTTCTACGCCCCCGATTCCGAGCAGGCCGGCATGCTGGCCCGCGCGCAGGAGATCGAGAACCTGGAGCGCCAGCTGAAGGCGCAGACACTGATCGCCGAGGAGTCGCGCAGCGCGCTGGTGCGGGCCGAGGCGGCCTATACCGATGCGTCGCAGCGCCTGGTCGGCACGCGCCGCGAAGCCGCCGAGACGCAGACCCGTGCGCACCAGCTGCATGTCGAGCTGCTGCGCCTGTCGCAGCAGGCCGAGCAGACCAGCGCGCGCCGCGAGCAGCTCGATGCCGAGCTC
>NZ_JBFUGN010000275.1:0-6727 GCF_056402895.1 Rhizobacter sp. P3_B12
GTTTCATGGCCCGTCGCCGAAACTCCCGTCACTCACTTCGTTCGTTGTGGTCAAACAGTCGGCGACAGTCAGTTCACGATCGCGCTGCGCGCGGGGCCATCAAACCAGCCAGCTCCGGCGCCCCGGCTTTATTGGCGCTCCACAGCCTCCCCCCACCCGCCTTCTGCCACCGCTCTGCCTTTTGGGAGGTGACAAGCGAACAAATGAGGGTTGATGCCCGGGTTGGCACCCGGGCGCGCCGTGCGTGGTTCTTCGCATCGGGCCACTGTTTCGGCAAAGGCACGGTCGGGGGTATCGGTCGCAGCAAACACGCATGACGCCCCCGGGTGCCAACCCGGGATCAACGCCCACTTGTTCGCTTGTCACCTCCCCAAAAGAGCGGTGGTGCCACAAAGGCGCGGGTGGGGAGKCTGGGGAGCGCCAATCAGGGCGGGGCGCCGGAGCTGGCTGGTTTCATGGCCCGCGTGCGCAGCACGCTTCGTGCACTGACTGTCGCCCACTGTTTGACCACAACGAACGAAGTGAGTGGCGGGAGTTTGGGCGACGGGCCATGAAACCAGTCAGCGGAGGGCAGTCATYGCCCCGCCAGGGGCAATGACTGCACCGACCGGCGAGCCCCAGACTCCCCGCCCGCGCCTTCCGCGCCAACACAACGAACAGAAACTCAGGGCGTGGCGGTGTGCCACACGCCGTTGAAGCCGTCACCGGTCTTCTCGCCCGGCTTCATGTCCTTGGCCCAGAAGTACAGCGGCTTGCCCTTGAAGGCCCATTGCTTCTTGCCGTCGTCGCGGGTCACGACGCTCCAGTCGCCGTTCGCCTTCGCGGCATCGTCGGCCATCAGCGGCGGCCAGTTGGTCGCGCACGGGCCGTTGCAGACGCTCTTGCCGGCGCCGGCCATGTCGCGGTCGAAGGTGTAGAGCGTCATGCCGTTGGCAGCGCCCACCAGCGCGCCATCGGCGGTCTTCGCAGGCGCCGGGGCGCCCATCATCGACGACATCGTCGAACAGGCGGCCAGCAGCAGCGCGCCAAGCAGCGGAACGAGGGTCTTGGTCTTCATCATCAGGGTCTCCATGGGTGTGAGGATCCCCTGTGTACGCCCGGAAGGGCGTCCCTATTGCAAACCGGGCGATCTATTTCTTCTTCAGCGCCTTGCCCAGCACCTCGACCAGCAGCCCGGTCATGCCGCCCTCATGCACCGCCGCCCGCTCGTTGAGCTGCTGCGCCAGCTCCGACGGCAGCTTGCAGGCGAACGGCACCAGCCCCGCGGCCGCATCGCGGCGGCGCTGCTCGCGCTTGTCGACCGGCACCGCCGCCTCCTGGCCGAAGCGTCCGGGCACCCCGCCCGACTTCATCTGGTTGTTGATCTTCAGGGCCAGGTTCTTGGCCAGGTCGAACTTCTTCTGTGTCATTTCTCAAACTCGAATGCGCGGCGATGTGCGAATTGTCACCCCTGCGGCCATTTGGCAGTGAGTACCTGCCTTGCGTTGGGCGTCGATGCAGATACATTTCCACTGAGACAACTTGTCACCGCTTCGTCCACGTCGTCGCACCGTTCGATGACGTTTGATTACATCTCTGGAGAACCCCGCATGCGCATTTTCCGTCCCGCCCGGCTGTCATCGGTCGTGGCTGCCGCCTCCCTCGTCCTGCTGGCGGCTTGCGGACCGAGTGTCCCGCCCAGCATCAAGATCGGCGTGGCGCAGCCGCTGTCCGGCCCGTCGGCCGCGCGGGGCCAGGATCTGCTGAATGGCGTCAAGATGGCCGCCGACGAGCTGAATGCCGCGGGCTTCAAGGTGGCCGGCAAGGCCGTGAAGATCGAGATCGTCGCCGTTGACGACAAGGCCGACAAGGAAACCGCCAAGAAGGTCGCGCAGGAACTGGTCGACCAGAAGGTCACCGCGGTGATCGGGCACCTGAGCTCGGACATCTCCGAGGTCACGATCCCGATCTACAAGGCCGCCAACATCCCGCAGCTGTACACCTCGTCGGCGGTCGACCTGGCCAAGCAGGGCGACGGCAACACCTTCCGGCTGGTCGCCAACGACGGCCTGCAGGCCAAGGCGATCGGCGGCTACGTCGCCGAGAGCCTGAACGCGACCAACGTCGCGATCATCTTCGAGGACACCGCCTTCGGCCGCCCGATGAGCAAGGACGTGAGCGAGGCGCTCGGCAAGCTCAAGAAGAAGGTCACGATGAACGAGTCGGTCAGCAACAAGACCACCGACTTCGCCGCCTTCGTCGCCAAGGTCAAGGCCACGCCGCCCGACGTGCTGGTGGCCGTGCTGCGCGACAACCAGCTGCTGCCGCTGTTCGAGCAGATGAAGGCCGCCGGCCTGTCGGGCGTGCCGGTGCTGTCGACCAACTCGTCGAAGACCGAAAAGCTCGCCAAGGCGCCGAACGACGTGACCACGCTGTACGTCACCTCCAGCGCGCTGGAGCCGCGCGAGTTCGCGGCCGGCCAGACCTTCCTGAAGAAGTTCCAGACCGTCTTCAAGGCCGATCCGGTGTGGGCCGCCCACTACGCCTATGACGCGATGTACGTGCTCGCCGATGCGATGCGCCGTGCCGACAGCGTCGACTCGGTCAAGCTGCGCGAGAAGCTGCACACCATCGACCCGGTGTCGCCGGTGACCAGCTCGATGCGCTTCACCGCCGACGGCGAACAGGCCTACGGCGCGATCACGGTGTACCGCCGCCGCGACGGCCAGTGGGAACCGCTGATGCGCTCGGACCGCTGGTAAGCCTTCCGAAGCTTCGTCCTGAAAGGGGTCTGGTCTAATCCAGGCCCCTTTTGCTTTTCTGGAAAGCTCGCACCCCGCCATGGCATTGAAAGCCACCATCTACAAGGCCACGATCCAGCTGGCCGACATGGACCGCAATGTCTATGGCGACCACGGCGTGACGATCGCCCGCCACCCGTCGGAGACCGACGAGCGGATGATGATGCGGCTGCTCGCGTTCGCACTGAACGTGCCGGCCGACAACGACAACGGCGCGCTCGAATTCGCGAAAAGCCTGTGGGACACCGACGAGCCCGACCTCTGGCAGAAGGACCTGACCGGCCAGATCATGCAGTGGCTCGAGGTCGGCCAGCCCGACGACAAGCGCCTGATGAAGGCGAGCCCGCGTGCCGAGCGCGTCACGGTGTACAGCTTCAGCCACAGCACGCCGATCTGGTGGGCCGGCATCGCGAACAAGGTCACCCGGGCGCGCAACCTCGCCGTCTGGCAGGTGCCGGCCGAGCAGAGCCAGGCGCTGGCCGCGCTCGCGCAGCGCACGATGCAGCTGCAGGTGACGGTGCAGGACGGCACCGTCTGGGTCGGCGACGGCACGCGCAGCATCGAGGTGACGCCGCAGCGGCTGACTCCCGAGGCCTGAGGCCCTCAGCGTGAATCCGGTGGAAAAAACCGCTCGGGTGCTGGCAGACTCCGGCTGATCATCAGTTCGCCGTTGGAGGAGACCCGACCATGAGCCAACCCGTGCTCGTCACCCACAACCCGGCGCAGCAGCGCTTCGAAGCCACCGTCGATGGCCAGCTCTGCGTGGCCGACTACCGGCTCGCCGGCGACGTCATGCAGATGACGCACACCGAGGTGCCGCCGGCGCTGCAAGGCCGCGGCATCGCCGGCGAGCTGGTCGAGGCCGCCTTCGACCACGCGATGACCGAGAACCTGAAGATCGATCCGCAGTGTTCGTACGTGCGCGCCTACATGGAGCGCCATCCGGAAACCTCGTTCCTGAGGGCATGAACTTGACGTTCCCCATTTCGTCCCGCATCTCCGCCACCCGCCGYCGCCTGCTCGCAGGCACCGTCGGCGCCGTTGCCACTCCCCTGCTGGGCCTGACCGCCACGCCTGCCATGTCGCAAACCCCTGCCTCCTCCGCTGCTGCATCAGCCGCCACCGGCGCCGCTGCCGATCCGTTCGCCTGGCTCGAAGAGGTGCAGGGCGAACGCGCCCTCGCCTGGGTGCGCGAGCGCAACGCCGCATCGCAGAAGGAGCTGACCGCGCGCCCCGAGTTCGCGCCCACCCGCAGCCAGCTGCTCGAGGTGCTGAACGCGAAGGACCGCATTCCGGCCGTCTCGCGCCGCGGCGACTGGCTCTACAACCTGTGGCAGGACGAGAACCACAAGCGCGGCCTGTGGCGGCGCACCACGCTCACCGAGTACCGCAAGGCCGAACCGGCCTGGGACACGGTGATCGACCTCGACGCGCTCGGCGCCGCCGAGAAGGAGAACTGGGTCTGGGGCGGCGCCGCCGTGCTCGGCCCGGACTACCGGCGCTGCCTGGTCTCGCTGTCGCGCGGCGGGGCCGATGCGAAGGTGGTGCGCGAGTTCGACGCCGTCACGAAGCAGTTCGTCAAGGACGGCTTCACGCTGCCCGAGGCCAAGTCCGAGGTCGACTGGCTGGACGAGAACACGATCTACGTCGGCACCGATTTCGGCCCCGGCTCCCTCACCGATTCGGGCTACCCGCGCATCGTCAAGCGCTGGAAGCGCGGCACGCCGCTGGCGGAGGCCGTCACGGTGTTCGAGGGCGAGGCCAAGGACGTGGCGGTGAGCGTCAGCGTCGACCGCACGCCGGGCTTCGAGCGCATCGTCTTCAGCCGCGCGCTCGACTTCTACAACAGCCACCAGTTCCTGCTGAGCGGCGACAAGCTCGTCAAGCTCGACGTGCCGGACGACGCATCGGTGGGCTTCCTGCGCGACACCATCCTGCTGCACCTGCGCAGCGATTTCCAGGCCGGTGCCGAGAAATTCGCGAGCGGCTCATTGGTCTACGGCGACGCGGCCGCGTACCTGCGCGGCGAGCGCAAGCTGCGCGCGCTGTTCACGCCGACGCCCACCCGCTCGCTGTCGGGCTACACCACCACGCGCGACCACGTGCTGCTGAACGTGCTCGACAACGTGGCCGGCAAGCTGGAGCAGTGGCACAAGGGGGCGGATGGCTTCACGCGACGCGAGATCGCCGCGCCCTTCCCCGGCGCGCTGGGCATCAGCAGCCTGCATGACCCGCTGATCAAGAACGACCCGCTGGCCGAGCGCTACCTGCTGACGTACACCGATTTCCTGACGCCCGATTCGCTGTACCTCGCGAGCACCGCGAACGACGACCGCGAGCTGCTGAAATCGCGCAAGGGCCTGTTCGATTCGAAGGGCATGCGCGCCGAGCAGCGCTTCGCGACCTCGAAGGACGGCACCCGCGTGCCCTACTTCGTGGTCTGGCCGCAGGGCGCGAAGGCCGACGGCAGCAACCCGACGCTGCTGTACGGCTACGGCGGCTTCGAGATCTCGCTGAAGCCGTGGTACTCGGGCAGCTTCGGCCGCGCCTGGTACCAGCGCGGCGGCGTGCTGGTGGTGGCCAACATCCGCGGCGGCGGCGAGTTCGGCCCGGCCTGGCACCAGAGCGCGGTGAAGGCGAACAAGCAGCACAGCTACGACGACTTCATCGCGGTCGCCGAAGACCTGGTCGCGCAGAAGATCACCGCGCCGCGCCACCTCGGCATCATGGGCGGCAGCAACGGCGGCCTGCTGGTGGGCGCCACCTTCACGCAGCGCCCCGACCTCTTCAACGCGGTGGTCTGCCAGGTGCCGCTGCTCGACATGCGGCGCTTCCACACGCTGCTGGCGGGCGCCTCGTGGATGGCCGAGTACGGCAACCCCGACGACGCGGCCGAGTGGGCCTTCATCTCGAAGTACAGCCCGTACCAGAACGTGCGCAAGGGCGTGAAGTACCCGAAGGTGCTGTTCACCACCTCGACGCGCGACGACCGGGTGCACCCGGCCCATGCCCGCAAGATGGCGGCGCTGATGCTGTCGCAGGGGCACGAACTGCTGTACTACGAGAACATCGAGGGCGGCCACGGCGGCGCGGCCGACAACGAGCAGCGCGCGCACCTGCAGGCGCTGGAGTACAGCTACCTGTGGCAGCAGCTGGGTCGTTGAGATGGACCCGCGCGCGACCGAGCTGCTGGACTGGTGGTTCGGGCCCGAGCCGGGTGAGATGCGCGCGCTGTGGTTCACGAAGAGCGCGCAGACCGACCAGGAGATCGCCGAGCGCTTCGGCCTGCTGATCGACGAAGCGCTCGCCGGCGGCTTGCGCGATTGGCAGGCGTCGGCCGACGCGGCGCTGGCGCGCATCCTGCTGCTCGACCAGTTCACGCGCAACGTGTTCCGCGACCGCGAGCGCTCGTTTGCCGGCGATGCACTGGCGCTGGCCGCCGCCCGGGCGCTGTGCGACAGCGGGCTCGACCTGGGCCTGCCACCGCTGCGGCGTGCCTTCGCCTACATGCCGTTCGAGCATGCCGAAGACCCGGCCTGCCAGGACGAGGCGGTGGCGCGCTTCACCCGCCTCGCGCTGGAGGCCCCGGTGCTGCAGGGCATGCTGGACTACGCGCACAGGCACCGCGAGGTCATCGCGCGCTTCGGGCGCTTTCCGCACCGCAACGCGATCCTCGGGCGGGCTTCCTCTCCCGAGGAGGCCTTGTTCCTGCAGCAGCCGGGGTCGCGCTTCTAGCCTGCGTTCTAGATCCTGCCCATCAGCAGCAGCACGATCAGGATGATCACGACCAGCCCGAGCCCACCGCTCGGGCCGTAGCCCCAGCTGCGACTGTGCGGCCAGGTCGGCAGCGCGCCGACCAGGATCAGGATCAGGACGATCAACAGGATGGTTCCGAGCGTCATGTGGTGCCCCTTGTTCTGGTGAGTGATTCGAGGCCTCCACGGTAA
>NZ_JBFUGN010000276.1:0-6719 GCF_056402895.1 Rhizobacter sp. P3_B12
GTCAGCAGGTTGCCGGGGTTCTGCACCGTGCCGACGGTCTTGAAGACCGCGACCGGAGCCAGCGTGCGCGACGACGGGGACAGCATGTACTGGCTCCACGGTGTCGTCGCCGCCGCGGCGGCGGCCTTCTCCGGCGCACCGGCCGATGCGGTCGCGCTGCGTGGCGCCGAGGCCGTGCCGCCGCTGTCGCCGTCGCTGTTCCCGCCGCTCCCGCCGCAGCCGCCGAGCAAGGCGCCCGCTGCCGTCGCCCACGCGACGATGAAGAATCTCACTGCGTTGCGTCCCTGCATGCTTGCCTCCTGGTGGTGGGGCGGGACTCTACGGAGTGTGAAAGCGCCTATCAAACGACGAATGCTGATCGGCGGGATAAGAGACGCTTATGCGGGCGCTCGGCGCTGCGGGCGTTTGCAAGCGCTGTCAGGGCCGGCGCCACGACGGAATCGCGGGAAGAACCTGAGTGATGGGACGACCGCCGGCCCGATCGGCTGGCAGCCGCCTCGGGGTTCACCATGAGCGGGGGTTTTCAGTTCACCGGCGTCAGCTTCGCCACCGACAAGGCCAGCCACTTCATGCCGTGCCGGCCGAAGTTGATCTGCGCCCGCGCATCGTCGCCGGCGCCTTCCAGCGTCACGATCACACCTTCGCCGAACTTGGTGTGGAACACGCCCTGCCCGGTGCGCAGCCCGTGGCTGGAGGTGGTCTTCGGCCCGCCCGGCTGCGCCACCGACTGCGGCCGCGGCTCGACCCGCCCGGCGCCGACGATCGAGTTCAGCCCCGAGCCGCGGGCCCAGGCCGCCTGGTACTCGCGCGCAAAGCCCGAGCCGAAGCCCTGGTTGCGCGGCGTGATCCATTTCAGCGCCGCCTCGGGCAGCTCGTCGAAGAAGCGGCTCTTGACGTTGTAGCGCGTCTGCCCGTGCAGCATGCGCGTCTGGCTGAAGCTCAGGTACAGCCGCTTGCGCGCGCGCGTGATCGCGACGTACATCAACCGCCGCTCTTCCTCGAGCCCGTCGATGTCGGACACGCTGTTCTCGTGCGGGAACAGCCCCTCCTCCAGCCCGGTGATGAAGACCGCATCGAACTCCAGCCCCTTGGCCGAGTGCACCGTCATCAGCTGCAGCGCATCCTGCCCGGCCTGCGCCTGGTTGTCGCCGGCCTCCAGCGAGGCATGCGTCAGGAAGGCGGCGAGCGGCGACATGATCTCGCCGGTCTCGGCATCGGGCGTCTGCTCGAGCGCCGCGATCGTCTCGGCGCCGCCGTGCTCGTCGACCGGCAGCGCCACCGCGTTCTTGCCGAAGCCCTCCTGCGTGACGAAGGCCTCGGCCGCGTTGACCAGTTCGTCGAGGTTCTCGAGCCGGTCCTTGCCTTCCTTGTCGGTCTTGTAGAAATCGATCAGGCCCGAGGCATGCAGCATGTGCTCGATGATCTCGCGCAGCGTCTGCCCGCGCGTCGCCTCGCGCATCGCGTCGACCAGCGCGGTGAAGGCCTGCAGGTTGCCGCCCGCCTTGCCGCTCAGCGCACCGACGCTCTGGTACAGGCTGCGCCCGCTCTGGCGCGCCGCATCCTGCAGCTGCTCGATCGAGCGCGCGCCGATGCCGCGCGTCGGGAAGTTGACGACGCGCAGGAAGCTGGTGTCGTCGTTCGAGTTCTCGATCAGGCGCAGGTAGCTCAGTGCATGCTTGACCTCGGCGCGCTCGAAGAAGCGCAAGCCCCCGTACACCTTGTACGGAATGGCGGCATTGAACAGCGCGCTCTCGATGACCCGGCTCTGCGCGTTGCTGCGGTACAAGATGGCGATGTCGCGGCGCGCGATGCCGTCGCGGTGCAGCTGGCGCGCCTCGTCGACGAACCACTGCGCCTCGGCAAAATCGCTGGTGGCCTCGTAGACGCGCACCGGCTCGCCGGGGCCCGCCTCGGTGCGCAGGTTCTTGCCGAGCCGCCGCGAGTTGCGCGAGATCAGCTCGTTGGCCGCGTCGAGGATGTTGCCGAACGAGCGGTAGTTGCGCTCCAGCTTGATCACCTGCTCGACGTGGAACTCGCGCTCGAAATCGGCCATGTTGCCGACCTGCGCGCCGCGGAAGGCGTAGATGCTCTGGTCGTCGTCGCCGACTGCCAGCACCGCGGCGTGCGGGCCGGCGAACATCTTCAGCCAGGCGTACTGCAGCTTGTTGGTGTCCTGGAACTCGTCGACCAGGATGTGCCGGAAGCGCCGCTGGTAGTGCTCGCGCAGCGGTGCGTTGTCGCGCATCAGCTCGTAGGTGCGCAGCATCAGCTCGGCGAAATCGACCACGCCCTCGCGCTGGCACTGCGCCTCGTAGGCCTCGTACACGCGCACCAGCGTGCGCTCCTGCTCGTCGCGCTGCTCGACGTCCTTCGGGCGGCGCCCTTCTTCCTTGGCACCGGCGATGAACCAGGTGACCTGCTTCGGCACGAAGCGTTCCTCGTCGAGGTTCATCGCCTTGATGACCCGCTTGACGGCCGACAGCTGGTCGGCCGAATCGAGGATCTGGAAGCCCTGCGGCAGCGCGGCGAGCTTCCAGTGCGCGCGCAGGAAGCGGTTGCACAGCCCGTGGAAGGTGCCGATCCACATGCCGCGCACCGGCACCGGCAGCATCGCGCCGAGCCGCGTCAGCATCTCCTTCGCGGCCTTGTTGGTGAAGGTCACCGCCATCACGCCGCCGGGCGTCAGCTGGCCGGTCTGGATCAGCCACGCGATGCGCGTGGTCAGCACGCGCGTCTTGCCGGAGCCGGCGCCCGCCAGGATCAGCGCCGGGCGTGCCGGCAGCGTCACCGCGGCGAGCTGCTCGGGGTTCAGGTTGTCGAGGAGGCGGCCGTCGGCACCGGGGTCGCGCTGGGGAGAGAGGTGCTCGCTGGRGCCGTCGTCATGCATCCGTCGATTGTAGGGATGGACGTTGCCGGGGGCGTTTCCTACGATCCGACATGGATTCAGGCTTCGCCACCCCGCGCGGCCCGCAGCGCCTGCCGTGGGTCGACACCGCGAAGGCGGTGGGCATCGTGCTGATGTTCTACGGGCACGTGGTGCAAAGCCGTGCCGGCGACAACGCGTCGGCCGTCGACCAGCTGCGGTTGATCTACGCCTTCCACATGCCGCTGTTCTTCGTGCTGGCCGGGCTGTTCTTCCACCCGGTCGCCGCGCTGCTGCCGCGCCTGCGCACGCTGGCCCGGCTGCGCCTGGTGCCGGTGCTGTTCTTCGGGCTGCTGCTGCTGCCGCTGTGGTCGCTCAGCGCGGTGAAGCACCACTTCGCGTGGTGGTACTACGCGCAGCCGCTGGGCGCCGCCTACCTGCGCGGCATGCCGGAGCTGAACTGGGTGACCTGGTTCCTCGTCTGCATGTTCGTCTGCGAGGCGATGGCGCTGGTGGTGTTGCCGCGGCTTCGGCATGTGGCGGCGCAGCTGGTGTTCGCGGCCGCCTGCATCGCCGGCGGCGTGTTCCTGTGCAACCACGGCGACGCGCTGGGCGGCTGGGTCGCGCAGGTCAGCCGCACCTGGTTCGTGCGCGAGGCGATCGTCGCGCTCGGCTTCTACACGATCGGGCAGGTGCTGCGGCCCTTCCTGCAGCAGCTCGCCACGCACCGCGGCATGGCCTTGCTGGTGACGCTCGCCTGCACCAGCGCGCTGCTCGCGACCTACCGGCTGAACCACCCGCACGATGCGCAGGCGGTGATGATGGCGGCGGCACAGCATGGCGACGCGTTCGGCTTCGCGTTCAGCGCGCTGGCCGGCACGCTGGCGGTACTCGGCCTCGCGATGCTGCTGCCGGCCACGCGGGTGGCGGCGTGGATCGGCCGCAACAGCCTGCCGCTGATGGGCCTGAACGGCGTGTTCTTCCACTTCTTCAACCCGAAGCTGGCCGAGAGCCTCTTGCTGGCCGACACGCCGGGGGCCGTCACGGCGTATGCGGTGGCGATCAGCGCGGTGTCGCTGCTCGCGTGCGTGCCGTTGGTGGCGCTGCTGAACCGGTTCGCGCCGCAGTTCATCGGCAAGGCGCGCCATCCGACAGCCGGGAGGCCAGAAACAGGGCCGGCCGAGGGGGCAAGCCCCGCCGCGTAGAATTCGTCACCGGGCCCAAATTTTGGCGCCCGGTTTTTCGTTTCGGCGCCCTCGCATTGCTTCGAGGCCTTCTGCCGGGCGGCCGGGTTCCAAGTCAAGCGCTCTTCCCCACCCTTTGGAGCCTGACCATGGAAATCTTCGACTACGACAACGTCCTGCTGCTGCCGCGCAAGTGCCGCGTCGAGAGCCGCGCCGAATGCGATGCCTCGACCGAACTCGGTGGCCGCACGTTCAAGCTGCCGGTGGTGCCGGCCAACATGAAGACGGTGGTCGACGAGCCGATCACGCAGTGGCTGGCCGCCAACGGCTACTTCTACGTGATGCACCGCTTCGACCTCGACAACGTCGCGTACGCGAAGCGCATGCGCGAGCGCGGCCTGTTCGTCTCGATCAGCTCGGGCGTGAAGGCCGACGACTACGCGGTCATCGACCGGCTCGCGGCCGACGGCGTCGGCGCCGACTACATCACCATCGACATCGCGCACGGCCATGCCGAGAGCGTGCGCAAGATGATCGACCACATCCGCCAGCGCCTGCCGAAGACTTTCATCATCGCCGGCAACGTCGGCACGCCCGAGGCGGTGATCGACCTGGAGAACTGGGGCGCCGACGCGACCAAGGTCGGCATCGGCCCGGGCAAGGTCTGCATCACGCGGCTGAAGACCGGCTTCGGCACCGGCGGCTGGCAGCTGAGCGCGCTGAAGTGGTGTGCCCGCGTCGCGACCAAGCCGATCATTGCCGACGGCGGCATCCGCGACCATGGCGACATCGCGAAGAGCGTGCGCTTCGGCGCCGCGATGGTGATGATCGGCTCGCTGTTCGCCGGCCACGAGGAATCGCCCGGCAAGACGGTCGAGGCCGATGGCAAGCTCTTCAAGGAGTACTACGGCTCGGCCAGCGACTTCAACAAGGGCGAATACAAGCACGTCGAGGGCAAGCGCATCCTCGAGCCGGTGAAGGGCAAGCTGGCCGACACGCTGCGCGAGATGCGCGAGGACGTGCAGAGCTCGATCAGCTACGCCGGGGGTACGCGGCTGGCCGACATCCGCAAGGTGAACTACGTGATCCTGGGTGGGGACAACGCGGGGGAACATCTTTTGATGTAGCGGCATCGCCGGCGTGTGTCAGACCCGACACGCGGCGACACCCGCCCCCACGAAGACGCAACCTGCGCGCAACACGGTTTCGCTTGAATCGACCGGTGCGGCAGCGCCGCGCCCGCACCTGCGGGCGGACGCCGCCGTCCCCTCGATCCAAAGGAAAACCTGTGAAGCTGAGATTGTTCGCGCCCCTGCTCGCGGCCGTGGCGGCCGCGCCCCTCTTGTTGACCGGCTGCGGCGGCAGCAGCGACGACGGCCCGGGCTACGTCCGCCTCGTCAATGCCACCTCCACCTACGCGTCGCTGGACCTGTACGACAACGACACGAAGGCCAACGCGGCGGTGGCCACCAACACCGTCGGCGACTACGCGACGATCGGCTCGGGCGCCTACACCTTCTACCTGAAGCCCGCCGGCTCGAGCACCGCGGTGGCGTCCGCCGTGCAATCGGTCAGCGACGGCGTGCACAACACGCTGGTCGCCTACAACACGTCCGGCAGCCTGCGCACCCGCTACCTGAGCGACAACGAGGCGGCGCCGACCTCGGGCACCGCGAAGTTCCGCGTCTTCAACACCTCGTACGAGGCCGGCAACGTCGACGTGTACGTCACCACGCCGACCGACACGCTGACCAACGCCACCGCGAATGCGCCGACCATCGGCGGGGAGCGCTTCTCGAGCTACGGCGAGATCACCGCCGGCACCTACCGGATCCGCGTCACCGCCGCCGGCGACAAGACCGACCTGCGGCTGGACATCCCGTCGGTCACGCTGACCGACCAGCAGATCCTGACGCTGGTGCTGACCTCCACGCCGGGCGGCGTGCTGGTCAACGGCCTGCTGATCAACCAGCAGGGCCCGCTGCAGGCGCAGGTGAACGGCTTTGCGCGCGTGCGGCTGGTGGCCGGCGCGTCGGCCTCGGGCACCGTGGCGGCCACCGTCAACGGCATCAACCTGTCCAGCGGCACCGTCTCCACCGGCAAGCCGCCGGCGATCGGCAGCTACCTGCAGGTGCCGGCCGGCGCGCTCGCGACCAGCGTGTCGATCAACGGCACCGACGTGAGCCCGAGCGGCCTGACTGCCGCGCCCGGCGCCGACCTGACGCTGCTGGTGCTGGGCAGCGCCGCAGCCCCGCAGGTCGCGCTGATCAGCGACGACAACAGCCCGGCGCTGACCAGCGGGTACGTGAAGCTGCGGCTGATCAACGGCGTGAACGGCCTGAACTCGGCGCTGACGCTGCAGGCCAACAACGGCGTGCTGACCAAGAGCTCGAACATCGCGTTCGGCACCGCCGGCGACGCGACCCAGGTGATCAACAGCACCACCGCGAGCCCGACGCCGCTCGAGGTCGACTCGGCCACCTCGTCGAGTGCGCTGTACACCGGCAACGTGGCGCTGCTGACGCCGGGGGTCTACACGCTGTTCATGCTGGGGGATGCGGCCACGCCGTCGGCCGTGCTGCGGCTGGACCGCTAGCAATGACAACCCCTCGCCCGTCGAGTACGCCGGGCGGTCCCCCGAGGGGACGCGGGCCGGCTTGGGAGCGGCCCGG
>NZ_JBFUGN010000277.1:0-6682 GCF_056402895.1 Rhizobacter sp. P3_B12
CCGGCGAGCCACAGTCTCCCTGCACGCGCCTTTGAAGCGCCAATGCCAGCCCGACTACTCGACCGCCTTCACCATGTCCTCGACGACCTTCTTCGCATCCCCGAAGACCATCATCGTCTTGTCCATGTAGAACAGCTCGTTGTCCAGCCCCGCATACCCCGCCGCCATCGACCGCTTGTTGACGATCACCGTCTTGGCCTTGTACGCCTCGAGGATCGGCATCCCGTAGATCGGGCTGCCCTTGATGTGTGCCGCAGGGTTCACCACGTCGTTCGCGCCCAGGATGATCGCGACATCGGCCTGCCCGAACTCGCCGTTGATGTCCTCCATCTCGAACACCTGGTCGTACGGCACCTCGGCCTCGGCCAGCAGCACGTTCATGTGCCCCGGCATGCGCCCGGCCACCGGGTGGATCGCGTACTTCACCGTGATGCCCTTGGCCGTCAGCTTGGCCGCGAGCTCCTTCACCGCATGCTGCGCGCGCGCCACCGCCAGCCCGTAGCCCGGCACGATCACCACCGTCTCGGCGTTGCCGAGCACGAAGGCCGCATCGTCGGCGCTGCCGCTCTTCACGTTGCGCTGCGTCTGCGCACCCGCCACCGCCGTGCCCGCCTCGCCGCCGAAGCCGCCCAGGATCACGTTGAAGAACGAGCGGTTCATCGCCTTGCACATGATGTAGCTCAGGATCGCCCCCGAGGACCCCACCAGTGAGCCGGCGATGATCAGCATGCTGTTGTTCAGGCTGAAGCCGATGCCCGCCGCCGCCCAGCCGGAGTAGCTGTTCAGCATCGACACCACCACCGGCATGTCGGCGCCGCCGATCGGGATGATGATCAGCACGCCCATCACGAAGGCCAGCGCCAGCATGCCGAAGAAGGCCGGCCAGCTTTCGGTGAACACGAACACCAGGCCCAGGCCGACGGTCGCCAGGCCCAGCAGCAGGTTCAGCACATGCTGCCCGGCGAACTGCACCGGCGCGCCCTGGAACAGTCGGAACTTGTACTTGCCCGACAGCTTGCCGAACGCGATCACCGAGCCGCTGAACGTCACCGCCCCGATCGCCGCGCCGAGGAACAGCTCCAGCCGGTTGCCGGCGGGGATCGGATCGCCCTTCGCGACGATGCTGAAGGCATGCGGCTCGGCCACCGCCGCCACCGCGATGAACACCGCCGCCAGGCCGATCATGCTGTGCATGAAGGCGACCAGCTCCGGCATCTTGGTCATCTCGACGCGCTTGGCCATCACCGCGCCGGCCGTGCCGCCCACCAACAGGCCCAGCAGCACCCAGCCGAGGCCGAGCGCGTTGCCATCGGCCAGCTTGACGATCAGCGCCGCCGTGGTCAGCGCCGCGATCGCCATGCCGGCCATGCCGAACAGGTTGCCGCGGATCGACGTGGTCGGGTGCGACAGGCCCTTCAAGGCCTGGATGAAGAAGACGCTGGCCACCAGGTACAGCAGCGTCACGAGGTTCATGCTCATTGCGAGCCCTCCTTCGGCGCGGCGATCGCTTTCTTCTCCTTCTTGCGGAACATCTCCAGCATGCGCCGCGTCACGAGGAAGCCGCCGAACACGTTGACGGCCGCCAGCGCGACCGCCAGCACGCCCATCGTCTTGCCCAGCGGCGTCTCGGTCAGCGCCGCGGCGAGCATCGCGCCGACGATCACGATCGCCGAGATCGCGTTCGTCACCGCCATCAGCGGCGTGTGCAGCGCCGGTGTGACGGTCCACACGACGTGGTAGCCGACGTAGATCGCCAGCACGAAGATGATCAGGTTGGTCAGGGTATGGCTCACGGGATCCATCGTCGCGCTCCTTATTTGCGGGTGACTTGGCCGCCCTGGCTCACCAGGMAGGCCACGACGATGTCGTCGTCCATCGGCACGTGGAACGTGCCCTCCTTCGTCAGCACGAGCTTCAGGAAGTCGAGCACGTTGCGCGCATACAGCGCGCTCGCGTCGGCCGCCACCAGCGCCGGCAGGTTGGTCTCGCCGACCAGCGTGACACCGTGCTTGACCACGATCTTTCCGGCCTCGGTCAGCGGGCAGTTGCCCCCTTGCGCCGCGGCCAGGTCGACGATCACCGAGCCCGGCTTCATCGCCTTCACCATCTCCTCGGTCACCAGCACCGGCGCGGCGCGGCCCGGGATCAGCGCGGTCGTCACGACGATGTCGGCGGCCGCGACGCGCTTGGCCACCTCGACCTTCTGCCGGTCGAGCCAGCTCTGCGGCATCGGCCGCGCATAGCCGCCCACGCCCTCGGCCGCTTCCTTCTCCTCGGCGGTCTCGTACGGCACGTCGATGAACTTCGCGCCCAGCGACTCGACCTGCTCCTT
Organism: Rhizobacter sp. P3_B12; assembly: GCF_056402895.1. Lineage (NCBI taxonomy): Bacteria > Pseudomonadati > Pseudomonadota > Betaproteobacteria > Burkholderiales > Sphaerotilaceae > Rhizobacter > Rhizobacter sp. P3_B12. Next base: position 2,333 of record NZ_JBFUGN010000277.1, read on the forward strand.
CACCGAGGGCCGCACGTCGCTCGCCTCGATCACCGCGCCCAGGCGCTTGGCGGTCGCGATCGCCTGCAGCCCGGCCACGCCGACGCCGAGGATCACGACGCGCGCCGCCTTCACGGTGCCGGCCGCCGTCATCAGCATCGGGAAAATGCGCTGGTAGCGGTCGGCCGCGATCATGATCGCCTTGTAGCCGGCCAGGTTGGCCTGCGACGACAGCACGTCCATGCTCTGTGCCCGCGTGGTGCGCGGCGCGGCCTCGAGCGCGAAGCTGGTCAGCCCGGCCTCGGCCAGCCGCTGCAGGCCGTCGCGATCGAACGGGTTCAGCATGCCGACCAGCGCGGTGCCCGTCTTCAGCAGCGGCAGCTCGTCCACCGACGGTGCGCGCACTTTCAGCACCAGTTCGGTGCCGAAGGCCCCGGCCCGGTCGACGATCTCGGCACCGGCTGCGGCGTACGCCTCGTCGGTGACGCTGGCAGCGATGCCGGCTCCCGACTGCACGCGCAGCACATGGCCCTGCGCCTTGAGCTTCTTGACCGTCTCCGGGGTCGCGGCGACGCGCGTTTCCCCAGCCGCTGTTTCCAGCGGGACCCCTATCAGCATGGCGGACTCCTCGGGTGCGTTGTTGTGTCGGATCTTGTGTGTGTAACTGGCGCGAGAGCTTACACAAAGCTTTCGCGCTCACAACCGGCACACGCCCTCACGCGATGCAGGGCCACAACACCCGCCCTTAAAATCAGCCGGATGTCCTCCCGTTGGAAACCCAGCGTCACCGTTGCCGCGATCGTCGAACACCTGGGCCGGTTCCTGCTGGTGGAGGAACACACGTCCGACGGCCTGTGCCTGAACAACCCCGCCGGCCACCTCGATCCGGGCGAATCGCCGCTGCAGGGCGTGGTGCGCGAGGCGCTCGAGGAAACCGCCCGCGCCTTCGTGCCGACCGGCATCGTCGGCATCTACCTGTCGCGCTCGCAACGCCCCCGCACGGAGCGCGACGCCGGGCGCGACAACACCTACCTGCGCATCGCGTTCCGCGGCACGGTCGGCGAGCCCGACCTGTCGCGCGCGCTCGACACCGGCATCGTGCGTGCGCTGTGGATGACGCCCGACGAGATCCGCGCGAGCGTGCACCGGCACCGCAGCCCGCTGCTGCTGCGCTGCATCGACGACCACCTGGCGGGCGTCAACCACCCGCTGTCCCTCATCACGACCGACGAGTCGGTCTTTGCGGTCCCCTTGAAGTGAAGAAACAACGCATCGTCGTCGGCCTGTCCGGCGGCGTCGATTCCGCCGTCAGTGCCCACCTGCTGAAGCAGCAGGGGCACGAGGTCATCGGCATCTTCATGAAGAACTGGGAAGACGATGACGACAGTGAGTACTGCTCGACGCGCCAGGATTTCCTCGATGCCGCGAGCGTGGCCGACGTGCTCGGCATCGAGATCGAGCATGTGAACTTCGCTGCCGACTACAAGGACCGGGTGTTCGCCGAGTTCCTGCGCGAGTACCAGGCCGGCCGCACGCCGAACCCCGACGTGCTGTGCAACGCCGAGATCAAGTTCAAGGCCTTCCTCGACCACGCGATGCGCCTCGGCGCCGAGAAGATCGCGACGGGTCACTACGCCCGCGTGCGCGAGCGCGACGGCCGCTTCGAGCTGCTGAAGGGGCTCGATCCGCTGAAGGACCAGAGCTATTTCCTGCACCGGCTGAACCAGGCCCAGCTGAGCAAGACGCTGTTCCCGGTCGGCGAGCTGCCGAAGACCGAGGTGCGCCGCATCGCCGCCGAGATCGGCCTGCCGAACGCCGCCAAGAAGGACTCGACCGGCATCTGCTTCATCGGCGAGCGGCCGTTCCGCGAGTTCCTGAACCGCTACCTGTCCAACAAGCCGGGCCCCATCAAGGACGACCGCGGCCGGGTGATCGGCGAGCACGTCGGGCTGTCGTTCTACACGCTCGGGCAGCGCAAGGGCATCGGCATCGGCGGGCTGAAGGACAAGGGCGCCGTGCGCGGCGGCAGCGAGCACGCGCCGTGGTTCGTCGCCCGCAAGGACATGGCGGCCAACACGCTCTACGCGGTGCAGGGCCAYGACCACCCGTGGCTGCAGTCGCATGCGCTGACGGCGGACGATGCGAGCTGGGTGGCCGGCGCGGCGCCGCTCGCCGGTGCGATGGCCGCGAAGACGCGCTACCGCCAGGCCGATGCCGGCTGCGCGCTCGAAGGCAGCGAGGCCGGGTTCAGCCTGAACTTCGGCGCCGCGCAGTGGGCCGTGACGCCCGGGCAGTCGGCCGTGCTGTACGACGGCGAGGTCTGCCTGGGCGGCGGCGTGATCGCCAGCGCCGGCTGAGTCACAGCAGGCCCGGACAGGATCAGGGCTTGCCCAGGTCCATCGTCCAGTAGCGGCTGTACGCGGCACCGGCCGCGCCCGGCACGCAGGCCACGCCGACCTGCGTGAAGCTCTTGCTCATCAGGTTCGCGCAGTGGCCGGCGCTGTTCTGCCAGCTGGTCATCACGCTGTCGATGCTGTTCTGGCCGGCGGCGATGTTCTCGCCGATGGCGCTCCAGCTGTAGCCCGCCGCGGTGATGCGTTGGGAGAAGGTGCGGCCGTCCTGGCTGTCGTGCGAGAAGTAGTTCTTCGTCGCCATGTCCTGCGAATGGCCCAGGGCCGCCTGCGTCAGCTTGTCGTTCCAGGCCAGCGCCGGCGCGGCCGTGAAGCTGCCCGAGGTGCCGCAATTCTGCGCGCTGGCGCGGAAGGCGTTGATGCGCGCCAGCATCTGCGCATTGAAATCGGGGATGTCGCAGGTGCCGGAGGCCGCGGGGGCAGGGGCAGGGGCCGGCACGCCGGCGTCGGCCGTGCCGGAATCGCTGCTCCCGCCGCAGGCGGCGATGAACATCAACCAGGGCGCCACCAGGCGGGCACGTCGTGAGGAGGTCGACAAGGTCTGTATCCGAAGCCGGGGGCTTCACAGCCTAAACGCACCCGGGAGAAGCAACGCGCCCAAAACGTAAGCGTTTGCTGACCCGGTGCATGCGATGGGCCGAAGCGTGATGCACGGCACGCGCCGCCGGGTGCAGGCTTCAGTCGGTCGACGGCCCGCCGATATCCGAAGGCGGTGCGGCCTTCGCTGCACCAATGCCCCATCGACCGCGATTCCAACCCACCATGCGTCTGCGCCTTCCGTCCCTGACCCGACACAGCCTCTGTGCCACGGCACTGTCGCTGGCCGCCGCCGCCCACGGCGCGGTCGTCAGCGTCGCGGTGACCGATCCGGCGGGCCGCCCGCTGGCCGATGCGGTGGTGATGCTGGAGCCCGCCAGCGGCAAGGCGGCCGTCAAGCCGATGGCCGGCGTCGAGCTCTCGCAGCGCAAGCGCCAGTTCCAGCCGTCGCTGACGGTCGTCACCGTCGGCACGCCGGTCACCTTTCCCAACTTCGACACCGTGCGGCACCACGTCTACTCGTTCTCACCGATCAAGACCTTCGAGCTGAAGCTCTACGCCGGCGTGCCGAATGCGCCGGTGGTGTTCGACAAGCCCGGCGCCGCGGTGCTCGGCTGCAACATCCATGACCGGATGAGCGCCTGGGTGGTCGTCGTCGACACGCCGTACCACGCCCGCACCGGCGCCGACGGACGCGCACGCATCGACGGCCTCCCGCCCGGCAGCTACCGGCTGCGCGGCTGGCATGCCGGCGTCGCGCCTGGCCAGGAGCCGGCGCCGCAGCCGCTCGCGATCGGCGAGGCCGACACACTCGCCGGCCTCCAGCTGCCGGTCGCCGCGGGGAGCGCGCCATGACGCCGACGCCGCTGCGCGAGCTGCTGCACCCGCGCCACTGGCCGCGCTGGATCGCCAGTTCGCTGGGCACGCGCATCGTCGTGCTGTTCCTCGGGCTGCTGCTGCTCGTGCAGGCCGCGAGCTTCCTCGCGATCCGCGCCAGCATCGATCGCAACGCGCGCGCCGCCATCAACGACGAACTGCTGGTCGGCGAACGCGTGCTGACCCGCGTGCTCGACCAGAACGCGCAGAAGCTCACTGAGGGCGCGAGCCTGCTGGCGGCCGACTACGGCTTCCGCGCCGCCGTCAGCAGCAACGATGCCGACACCATCGCGTCGGTGCTCGCCAACCACGGCGAGCGCATCGGCGCCACCGTCACCGCGCTGCTCGACACCGAGTTCCAGCTGCGCGCCGCCGCCCAGCCCGGCCTGCAGGAGCTGCTGCCGGTCACGCAGCGTCTGGCCGCGCGGGCGCTCGCCTCCAAGCGCGCCAGCGAGATCGTCGTGCTCGGCCACCGCCCGTTCCAGCTGGTGATGGTGCCGATGCGCGCGCCGGTGGTGGTCGGCTGGGTGCTGATGGGCTTCCCGAT
>NZ_JBFUGN010000278.1:0-6661 GCF_056402895.1 Rhizobacter sp. P3_B12
ATCCTGATCGCCGTGTGGTGGCTGGCGCATCACTGCTTCGACAAGCGACTGTCCGTGCTGAGGCGCCAGTTCGACGCCCAGCGGGCCGCCACCCGCGAATTCCTCCAGCACGCGAACAGCCAGATCGATCTGCTGCAGAGCGAGCTGGCCCAGGCCCGGCGCCGTGAAGACATTCTTCGCGCACGGCAGGCGGCCAAGGCGCACGAGCACACCAGCGCGCGCCACAAGACCGGCACCGGCTCCAAGACCTTGCTGTCCGTGCTTCGCGAACAAGCAACAGTCACATCGCACAAGCATCCAGAGACACCCATCGCAGGATGTGCAGACAAGATGCACGAATCACCCATGCTGCCTGCACACGGCAGATCCAACATCGGTGTCAAGGCTCAAGCAGCCTGACTCCAGAAGATGACGCCGCCGCGAAGTGGCATCACACCAAGATCCAGGGACCGGACTCTCATCTTTTCAACATCGAGGCAGGTATGACAAGCAGTAGTGGAATAGCAAGGATTCTGATCGTCGATGACCACGAGATCGTCAGGGACGCCGTGAGCCTGTTGCTGAACAAGCTCGAGCGGCCGGTGATCACGTTGGCCGCAGGCGATTTCCAGACGGCACGCAACATCCTTTCGAACGAGACCGTCGACCTGGTGCTGCTCGGCATCTCGTCGCCCATCGGGCCCAGCCTGAATGGCGTGGTGTTCCTCAGGAAGCTTCCGGCCTGCCCGCCGATCGCCGTGTTCTCGACGCACACGACGCGACGCTTCGTGTCGAGCGCCGTGGCCGTGGGCGCCTCCGGGTTCATTCCCAAGTCGCGCTCGGCTGCCGACATCCTGCAGGCGGTGACCTCGCTGCTGGGCGGCAACAAGTACATGCCGACCGAAGACGAGATGACGCATGTCGCCGCCACGTCCGAGATCGAGGCCAGCGAGCAGACCTACGCGGAAGAGAACCTCGCTGCCGCCTACGACCTCGCGCCGCGCGAAGCAGCCGTGCTGAAGTGCGTCTGCCAGGGCATGCCCAACAAGCGCATCTCGACCGAGCTGAACATCTCGCCGAATACCGTGCGCAACTACCTGTCGCGCATCTTCAAGGTGATGAACGTGCGCAACCGGACCGAAGCCGTCGCTCGCACGCAGAACATCCTGCGCTAGTTCGTGGCTGCGCCCGGGACCGATGGCAGCGCACTGGTTTCCTCGACCCATTCCAGGTCGAGCAGTGCGCCCATCTGGTCCAGCAGCGCTTGCAGGTTGATCGGCTTCGTCAAGAACGCGTTGGCACCGGCCGACAGGCTCMTTTCCTTGTCGTCCACCATCGCCCCTGCCGAGATCGCGATCACCGGCAGCTGCGCATGGGTCCGCCGCAGAAGGCCCAAGGTTTCAAGGCCTCCGAGGCGGGGCATCCGGATGTCGAGCAGGATCAGGTCCGGCTTGCTGCCGGCGAGCATGGACAACGCCTCGGCGCCATCGCCGGCCTCGCACAGATCGAAGCCCAGGCCGCCCAGCATGTCGAGCAACAAGGCGCGGTTGGTCACCACGTCGTCCACCACCAGGATCCTGCGCCGCCCCCCGGCATAGCCGACCACGCAGCCAGGTGCCGAAGGGGGTGCGGACGGGCCGTCCTGCGCAGCGGGCTCCAGCGCCAGGTCGAACCAGAAGCGCGTGCCTTCGCCCTTCGCACTCTGGACATGGATCTCGCTGCCCATCAGCCGCACGAACTGCCGGCTGATCGCCAGGCCCAGGCCGGTGCCGCGGTTTCGGTCCTCGAGCCCGCCCACCTGCTCGAACGGTTGGAACAGCCGTGACAGCTGCGCGGCATCCATGCCGGCGCCGGTGTCCTGCACTTCGAAGCGCAGCGCGTTCGAGGCGCCGGTCCGCACCCGCAATGTCACCGTGCCGTGCTCGGTGAACTTGACGGCGTTGTCGAGCAGGTTCAACAACACCTGCCGCAGCCGCTTCTCGTCGGCCCGGAAGGTCGCCGGCAGGTCGGCGGACAGTTCCGCGCCCAGCTGCAACGCGGGCTTCTGCCTGGCCCTGACGCCCATCAGCTCGACCAGGCCGTCGAGGTAGCGAGGGAGATCGAATACCGTCGGGCACAGCTCGAACTTGCCGGCTTCGATCTTCGCGAGATCGAGGATGTCGTTGATCAAGGTCAGCAGGTGTTCGCCGCTCTGCCGGATGGCATTCACGCCCGCCTGCTGCCGCTGCGTCAGGTTCCTGTCCCGTTGCAGCAGTTGCGCGAAGCCCAGCACGCCGTTGAGCGGCGTCCTCAGGTCGTGGCTCATCGCCGCGAGGAACGCGCTCTTGGCCCGGTTGGCCACCTCCGCCCGATCCCGTGCGATCACCAGTTCGGCGGTATGGGCGTGGACCAGGTCCTCGGCGTGGCGCCGCCCGATCGCATAGCGGATCGCTCTCGACAGCAAGTCCGCGGTCACCTCGCCCTTGACCAGGTAGTCCTGCGCGCCGGACTGGATCGCCTCCAGCGCGACCGCCTCGTCGGTGAGTCCGCTCATCACCACCAGGGCGGGCACCTTCACCGGCTGCGCAAGCAACTGGCGCATCGTGTCGAGACCCCAGGTGCCGGGCAGGCCGAGGTCGAGCAGCAGCACGTCGAAGTGCTGCTGCGCCAGCGCCTGCACGCCGGCATCCAGGTTCTCGCACCAGGTCAGCGTGAACTCATCGGTCCGCACTTGCGACAGCATGTCCTTGATCAATCGCGCGTCTCCCGCGCTGTCCTCGATCAGCAGGACACGGCGCAGGCCGTTCACGCCACGCCCCCGCGACCGACGAGGCTCACCGTCTGCAGCCAGAAGCGCTCGATGTTGTGGATCACCTGGTTGAACTCGTGCAGGTCGGCGGGCTTGCTGATGAAGCAGTTCGCCTGCAAGTCGTACGCATGGGACACGTCGTCGTCCGACTGCGAGGTGCTCAGCACGATCACCGGGATGGACCGCAGCGCTGCATCGGACTTGATTGCCGCGAGCACGTCTCGACCGCCCATCAACGGCAGGTTCAGGTCGAGCAGGATGAGGTCGGGCCGCGGTGCCGTTTCGTAAGGGGTCTCGCGATGCAGGAACCGCATCGCCGAGATGCCGTCCTCGGCATGGTGCAGGCGCAGGTCATGCCCGTTGCGGCGCAGTGCTTCGCGCGTCAAACGAACATCGCCCGGGTTGTCTTCGACCATCAAGACATCGACGGCCCTGAACGCGCGCTGCAACAACATCGCCGCACCCTCCGGATGCGGACGACTATAGCCCCATCGCCCGTCGAAGAGTCCCCCTGGAGCCGGTGGAACTCCGAGGGGGAAACCCTGAACCGCCTCAGCGGTCGGCGCGCATCAGGCTGGAGGTGCCCACCGTCGACGTGTTGCCCAGCAGGAAGACACTGTAGACCTTGCCGGTCGTCAGCGTCTGGTCCGTGGCCTGCCAGAGCCTGGTCGACCCGGCGTTGGCCACGATCGTCGCCAACGCCGCGCTGGTCGCCACCGTGGCCGGCGCCGAGGCGGTGCCGAACGCGACGTCGTCGCCGATCACGTCGCTGTCGAGCGTCAGCGTCGCGCTGCCCGTCAGGCCGTTGACGGCATTGACCAGGCGCAGCTTGACCGGCTCGGAAGCGCTGGTCGACGGCGTGTTGTCGTCGGTGAGCACCGAGAGCTTGGGAGACGCCACGTCGCCGGTCACGAGCAGTGTCAGGTCGCCGCCGGCAGGAGCCGTCGACGTGCCGACGTCCACGGCCGCACCGTTGACGGTGACGTTCAGGGCGCCAGCCGTCACCAGGCGGTAGCTGCCCACCGAGGCCGGCGGGAGGTTGCTGCCGACGGTCGTGCCGTTGACCGCGACGTTGATCGTGTCGGTCGCCACCAGGGTGTTGGCCACCACGCGCACGCGCGTCGACAGATTGGCGCTCGGCGTCACCGCCCCTTGCTGGTTGACCAGCAGCCCGTTCACCAGCACGCCACCGCTGCTGCGGGTCAGCACGAGCGTGGCGACCTGCTGGTTGCCGAGCGCCAACGCCGGGATGTCCAGCCGCACGTCGGTCCTGCTGCCGGCGGCGGTCACGCACACGTGGTAGGTGCCGGCGACGAACGCGGTGTAGGCGGTCGGGGCCGTCGCCGAGGTCGCGGTCGACAGCCCGCTCGCGGCCGCAATGGAGGTGGCACCCAGCGCATTGCACGCCGCCTGGCCGACGTACACGTCGACGTTGCCGGCTTCGAGACCGGCGGTGTTCATGAAGCGCAGCTTGGCCTGGCCCGAGCTCGGCGCGCCTTCGTCTTCGGTCAGGTAGCTGACCTGCAACGCAGACCCGCTCGCATAGGCCAGCAACGCATAGTGCGAGCCCGCCGACACCGAGCCCGACAGGCTGGCCGCCGTGACGCCGGAGCCGCTCTGGGCGATCTTGAAGGTGTAGCTGTCTTCGTCGAGGTTGGCATAGCCGCTGCCGGCCCCGGCGGCCACGTTGCTGATGATGCCGCTGTCGTCGCGGTAGGCGTCGAGCTGCGCGAAATCGGAGGTGGCATTGATCAGGCGCACAGAGCCCTGGTCTTCGTCGCTGTTGCCGCCACAGGCATGCAGCAACGGGAGCAGGAGAGCGGTGATCAGCAAGGCACGGGTCGGGCGTTTCACGAGTCGGGATCCTCGAAATGGTTCAGGTCATTATGCGGGCACGTCTGCAATCGCTTGATGTCTCGCGTGTGAAGCTGTATGACTCGCGCCGCACCACTGTTGCAGATGCAATTCCAGCAGTTGCGGGTCATTGATGGTGCGCACCGCCTGGTAGGCCGCTTCGGCCTCCGGGTGGCGGCGCCGCAGGYAATTCAACCACTGCTTGAGGCGACCGGCGCGATGACGCGGCTCGACATGCCCGCCCACGAGCTGCCAGAAATGCAGCATCAGCGGCAGCAGCTGCGCCCAGCCGAGCGAACTGCCCGGCCGAGCGATGGCACGCGCCAACCCCGGGTCGGCCACCATGCCGCGGCCGACCATCAGCGCATCGCATCCCGACACCTGGCGACAGCGATGCGCATCGGCCACCGTCCAGATCTCGCCGTTCGCGATCACCGGAATCGGCACGGCCATGCGCACCGCATGCACGCGGTCCCAATAGGCCGGCGGGCGGTAGCCGTGCGCCTTGGTGCGTGCGTGCACGACCAGCTCCGCCGCGCCGGCACCCGCGATGGCCTGCGCGCATTCCACGGCCCGCAGGTCGTCGTCGAAGCCGAGGCGCATCTTRGCCGTCACCGGCATCGTCATCGGCACCGCACGCCGCACCGCGGCGACGATGCGCGCCAGCAGCTCCGGATCCTGCAACAGCGCGGCGCCGCCGCCATGCCGGTTCACGACCTTCGCCGGACAGCCGAAATTGAGATCGATGCCGGCCGGTCCCAGCGACGCCAGGCGCGCGGCATTCTCGGCCAGGCAGCCCGGATCGGAACCGAGCAGCTGCGCGCTGACCGGCACGCCACTCGGCGTGCGCCCGCCATGGCGCAATTCCGGAACGATGCGCAGGAACACGCGCTCCGGCAGCAAGGTGCCGGTGACGCGGATGAACTCGGAGACGCAACGGTCGATGCCGCCGGCGCGGGTGAGCACGTCACGCAGCGTGAAATCGAGCAACCCCTCCATCGGGGCCAACAGGATGGTCATCGGATCGTTGTGGACTGGCAATCCAACAGTGTACGTATGTCCCGAAATGAAGCGACCGGCCGGCGCCGGCCGCCCGCCAGCGGCCCACCGGCCCGGCCCGGTTGCATACTGGCGCGCGGGGAGACAACACATGGCACTGCATCGCACGTCGGGTGAGATCCCGGGCCTTGGCGCTCCTGGCGAGGTTGGACCCATCCCCCCGCTGGACGCCGCCCACGCCGAACACGTCGCAGCCGAACTGCTGCGCATGGTGCTGCTGCACACACGCGCCGGCACGCTGCTCGCGACGGCATTCGCCGTGCTGCTGGCGATCKACTGGTCGGGCTCCACCCCGCTCGACTGGGTGCGCGGCTGGATGATCGTCAAGCTGACGGTGTCGGCCCTGCGGATCTTCACGGCCCACAGGCATGCGCGCGCCGGGCAGCCGGCCACCCGAGGCTGGCGGCGCCTGACGTACGGCCTGCTGGCACTCGACGGCGCGGTCTGGGGGGTGGCGGGCCTCTGGCTGATGCACCAGCCGGTGCAGGTCTCGTCCTTCGTCGCGGCGGCCCTGGCCTGCGTGACCTGCGTCGCCACCTTCGGGCTGCAGGCCCGCCTGCTGGCCACCGCGGCCTATGTGGGGCCGATCATCGTGCCCACGGCCCTCGGGCTGGCGCTGCGGGCCGATGAAGTCGGCGTGGTCGGCAGCCTCGGATTGCTGATGCTGCTGGGCCTGCAATTGCTGACGGCCCGCGCCGGCGAACGACGCCTCACCGCCAGCATCCTGCTGAGGGTCGAGGCCCAGGCGCTGGCCCGGGAGAAGGCGGCCGCACTCGAGCTGGCGCAGCGGCAGATCGAGGTCAAGAACCAGTTCCTCGCCAACATCAGCCATGAGCTGCGCACGCCGTTGCACGGCATCCTCGGCGTCGCACGGCTGCTCCATCTCGAGGCGAGCGAACCTGCCGTGCAGCATCGCCTCGAGCTGATCGAGTCATCGGGCACCCACCTGCTGAGGTTGATCAACGACCTGATCGACGTCTC
>NZ_JBFUGN010000279.1:0-6623 GCF_056402895.1 Rhizobacter sp. P3_B12
CGCCTGCACCCCTTGACGCATACGTAGCTCAACGTGCGATGTCACTTGGCGCCGCCGATAAGCAGACCATGGCACCGTGTGACACCGCCGTCTGTCTGCCAGCGCACGCAGGCGTGCGGCAAGACGAAGGACTGTTCGCCGTCGTTGGAGTTCACAGGTCAAGGCACAGCCGCAGTGCGCGCGGCGCACGACGAATGGTCTCAGGGGCAACGGGCTTTCTCTCTTGAGAACCGACCGGCTGCATCCGGCCTGGAGGCACAAATTGCGCCTGTGTTGCCAGAGCGCGGAAACTCACGCAATTGCGCGCAGGTTGGGTTGTGCTGTCTGCTGCCACCGCTGCTTGATGTAGATCTCGGTCGTTGACTTGTCTGCGTGGCCGCAGAGCAACTGAATGCGCTCAATCGGCTCACCCGCAAGGTACATATCTGTCGCACCCTTGCCCTTCAGGTCGCGCAGGCCAAAACTTGGCATTTCGGCCAAAGGCCCTTTGGCGAGCTTGTGCGCTGCTTTGACGCGCTCAATCGAGCGCCGAAGCATCGCGCTGAGCCCGGTGTATGTGTACGCATTGCCGTCGCGGGTATGGATGATCGGCTGGCGCAGCACTGGTACTTGGCCTACTGCTGCATTGACCAGGCTGTCGAGGACTCCAACGAGTGCTATATCTATCTTGCGGCCGGTCTTGCTCTGAACAAAGCTGAGAACTCGACCACCTTCCTTGTTGCGAATGTTCGCAGGAGTCCACGCAAGTACGTCGACCTCTGGCCGTTGCAAAGTCCTGTAGACCAGTTCCATTGCGAGCCTGACGGCGCCTCCCGCCGCGTCATAAACCGCTCGGTACTCGGCATCGGTCACGTAGCGCTCGCGGCGCGACTCCGGGTTGCGGCGAACACCGCTGGCGCGCATGCATGGGTTGACACTGAAACCGTCGGCGGCGCGGCCAGTACGGATTAGCCAGCTCAGCATGGAGGACAGGCATGCGCGCTCCCGATTGGCTGGTGTTGGCCGGCCTAGCGCCGCGTTGTCCTCAAGATAGCTCTGCACGTGCGACGGCTTGATTTGGTCGGGGAACATGCGGCCGAAGTACGCGAGCAGCGGGCCACCGTAGTCCGCATACCCTGCATAGTCGTCGAGCGTGCGCTGACTCAGCGTGCCGGCCGACACGCGAAGCTTGCAGTCCGTGAGGAACTCACCGAACCACCATTGCACAGTTCCATACGCCTTCCCAGGATCGTTGTGCATGGCTGCGGCCTTCTTGGCGGCGGCCAGGTCGGTGCCCATGTTCTCCCATCGTCCGTTGCGATGCCGATACCAGAACTTTCCGCGGCGAACGGCCAATCGCGTGCCTGCCAGACCGAGTGGGTCACCGTCCTTGCGCCTGCGCCCCATTGAGAGGTCTCCTTCGTTTTGCTGCCCAGTCTTGCAGCCCTGTGACGTTGGGTTCCATCGCAGCAGAGCGCCCCTGGCCCGAGGGAGCCAAGCGAGCAGCGCCAAACACGCGCTCAAGCTCGGACCGCATGATGACTGGGTGGCCGTTTGGCTTCGTGGCAACGTGTAGTCCAGCRCGCCTGAGGAAGCGGACCCGGGCCGCAGCAGTCAGAAGTGGTTGGCACAGCTGCGCCACCTCGTCGTCGTCAAGCCAGGGCGCCATTTAGTGGATCACCTCGTCGTGGGTGCGGGCGGGCGCGGCTTGATCCGATTCGGAGCTGGCCGTCTCGCTCGGACTAGAGCCATCCACGTTTGATTGACTGAGATCCTCCTGCGCAAACGCTTCTGCGGCATGCCCGACTTCTGCTGCCCACTTGCCTTGGCTAGGTCGTTTGGGTGCGGACTTCGGGCGACGGCGAGGAGCTGCACTCGGGCCGCGCTCTGAGGTCGACGAGACTCCGTAGTGCGCCGCGGCGGCAAGCAACTGCTCTGGCTTGCGATCGAGCGCGTGGGCGGGGACGCGCACGTTCTGGATCAGGGCGCAGTCGAGGATGAACAGCGTCAGCTCGTCGAGCGGCAGGGTTGCAATGTGCGCCTGCAGGCTGTTCCGCTCAACCCCGTGCAGTTCCGCCAGCATGCCTCTGTCCTCCCATGCCACGCCTGAGTGCGCCACCTGGGCGACCATCTGCAGGTCGAAGGCGCTTCGGGGTGCGACGGCCGCTGCGGCGCGCACGCGCGTGAGCAACGACATGCGGGCGTCGAGTTCGGCCTGCAACTCGGCCAATCGCTTCGCGTGCGCCGCCTCGCGCTTCTTGCGATCGGCATCGCTCTCGACATGCGAGCGCGATGACGCTGGTTCCTTGACCTTCACGCCGGCGGCCTTCACCTCATCGATCTTCACGACCTGGTGCGTCTTGCCGTTGCGCGGATCCTGGATGGTGACGACAGTCGGCTTCGCGTCCTTCGCCACCTTCTTCAGCGCGTCGCGCACGTCGGCGAGCTTGATGAAGCCGCCCTTGATGTTGCCGCACGCGTCGATCGCCTGGCGAGCTTTGGAGCCCTGCACGACGACCTTGCCGGCCTCCTGCAGCTTCGCGGCCTCGCGCTTCAGGTGTGCCTTCATCTTCTCGGCGAAGCAATCGGGGTCCGTACAGACGTCTGTACCGTGCACGGGCGCGCGATCGAGGTAGCGGCCGTACTTGTCCTTCCTGTCGGCGGGCGCGTTGATGTCGTCGAACTCCGGGGCGTTGCCGGTGCGCTTCGGGCAGCGCACGCAGTGCCCGGCGGCGGGCACCAGCATTTCGTCCTCGATGTCGAAGATCGCGTCCTTCAGGTCTAGCGAGAACTTCTCGCTGAGCAGGTCACGGATGATGCGGTAGCTGCGCTTGCCACCATCGTCCAGCTTCGCGTGATATTCCTTGCTGATGTAGTTGAGCGCCTTCTCCTGGAAAGCCGGCGTGCGCAGCCGCGCGATGAGCAGCGCGACCTCGCTGCCGACCTCCCCGGCCAGGCAGGCTTTGCGGACGGCGGGGCAGGCTTCCAGCAGCTTCAGCCGACCGTACACATAGCTGCGGCTCTTCCCGAACTTCGCCGCCAGATCGTCGGCCGTCAGGTTGTCGCCATCGATCATGGCCTGGAATCCCTCGGCCTCCTCGATCGGGTGCACGTCGGCGCGCTGCAGGTTCTCTGCGACCTGAGCGCTGCGCGCCTCGGCATCGGTCATCGTGCGGATCATGCAAGGCACCGACAGCCGCCCGGCCACCGCTGCCGCGCGGAAGCGGCGATGCCCGAAGACGATCTCGAAGCCATCGATGCCCATGACGACGATCGGCCGCACGAGCAGAGGCTCGTGGATGCGACCCTCGGCCACGATGTTGGCGGCCAGCTCGTCGATACCGACGAAGGTGCGGCGCGGATTGAACGGGCTCTCGTGGAGGTCGTCCAGCGGGATGTCGGTGATGATGTGTTCCATAGGTGCTCCGTGGATGTTCAGCGGCCGAGCCGGTGGGCTTGCTCTTGGCGTTGGAAATCGAGGAAGTCGGCGCGCTCGCTGAAGGCGTTGCGCCAATCGCTCCAGCGGGCCGTGCAGCGCTTGCGGGACATCAGGTCCACCCAAGGCGCCGTGGGCACGCCCTGCAGGACTTCCCAAGGCGTGCCGCCGCCGGGCAGYAGCTGGGCGCGCTCGGTTGCCAAGGCGATCAGGTCGGCGCGTTTRATCGCGGCGGCGTGCGCGGTCGAGGCGACGTGGATGGCAAAGGCACTTCGGATCACGCGCTCGAAGCGGTGCTCGAAGGCTGCCCACGGCGCGCCGATCTCAGTCTTCACCGGAGTGCTGAGGTCGTTGGTGAAGGCCTCRTGTGCRTCGTGCATCAGCGCGGCGAGCAGACCGTGCGACGGCAGATTGAACTCACGCTCGGCGATTTCGCAGACCAGCAGCGAGTGCTCGGCGACGCTGTACGGCCGRCAGGTKGCRCCGGTGAAGCGGTTGATCTGCGCAAGGTGGTGCGCGATGGTCGCGAGGGTGATGCTGGCAAGCCGTGGCTGCTGCAGCGATACCTCATCGCCGGTGGAGGTGGTGATCCAGGTCATTTGACGTCCTGTGCAGGCGTGTTGAAGCTCGCCGCCTGCGATGGCGCAGGCGGGCGGGAGAAAGGGTGGGGAAGGGCGGCGGCGCGCCGTCAGGCGTGCAGGCTGTCGAAGTTGATGCGCATGAATCGGGCATCAGGGCCGCAGCCGCCGAGCGACGCTCGCATGACGGTGACGGGGCGCCAGCGATCGGACGCGACCGCGGCCGGGCAACAGCAGACCAGGTCGGTGCCGTCGTACATGCGGTGGTCGCACAGCTCGCAGGCGCGGTAGCTCGTGGCGTCCCAGTCGGCCGGCGTGGGTAGGGGCAGGGCGGCGGCGATCACAGGCACCTCGCGCTGCAGCTGCGAAGGGTGGAGAAGCTGCGCACCAGCATGTCGATGACATCGAAGCTGTGCGATGCGACGACCTGCAGCGCGCCGCGCGTGCCGTCGCTGAGCGTGTAGCGGGCGAGGTAGCGGCGGCTCATGCTTCGCTTGCCTCCGGCGTGTGCTGCGCGAACAGGTCGAGCCACGCACTGGCTGCAGAAACCAGCGCCGAGAGYTGCCCATGCGACAAGAGCAAGTAGTCTTGGTGCGGGGCGGAGATCTGGAAGCGGATCGGGTTGCCGGGTTCTCGCTCGCCGATGTCAATCTGCGGCCAGGTGCCCGATTGGGCGATGAGCTTGATCGACACCACTTCCGATGCTGCCACCGTCGGCAACTTGTGAACGACGGCGCTCATGCGCACCTCGTCGAGGTTTGCTCAAGACGCAGCACGTCGCTGACTGCGCACCCGGTGATGAGGTGCGCAAGGCGTTGAGCTTCCTCGGCGTCAGAAGCGCGCAACTGGACGAAAGGAAGAACACCCGTTTCGCTGATGCTCGCGAAACCAGCGCGATCGGCGGGGTGGTAGGTGCAGCGGTAGCTGCTGTGGGATGCATTCATCGCATTGACTCCATCGGTGTTCGATGAAGAATTATGCGATTGCGAATAACGCATTGTCAATGCGTTATCGCATAAATATCGATTCTAGGGGGTGGCCTCTATGGCTCGCATCATCCCCAGCGAGCCTGAACGCCAACGAGGACCGCCACTACTTTCAGGCCGTCTCTGTCGGCCTGCAAGGTTTCATACGCGGCGTTCTCCGCAGCAGCTTCCCATGCGCCGCGGCGTCCCTGCCGGAATAGGCGAAAAAACCATTCGCCGTTGTTGTCGACGACCAGGATCCCGTCTCCAGGGCGCGGTGTCTCGCGTGTATCGAACTTGACGATCTGGCCTGCTCTAACTCGTGGCGCCATCGCATCGTCCGGCACGGCCACCTCGAAGACGGCCGGCAGCTCTCCCTCCATCAATGCCCCCCAGTCCAGTTGTTTGGCGCCAAGCTTGACACTTGACTGGCTCATGGGGTGAGCTACTGACACTTTTTTTCGCGGTGTCGTTGGGGATGTTGGCGCGACGGTGGTGATCCCCAGTTCACGTGCCACTTCGGTCGCGACGCGCTCGTCGTAGATCGCCTCGACCGGGATATGAAAGTACTCGGCGATTGGCACGGCAGTGGTGCGATCCGGGTTCGCCACCTCACCGCGGGAGAACCGGTGGATCTGCGGCTGCAGCTTGGCCTTTCCGATCTTCTTCGCGAGGGGAAGCGGACCTAGGCCTTCACGGTGCATGAGGGCAGCGATTAGCTCAAAAGGCTTCATTCCGACACTGTGCATCGTCGCATAATGCGTTGGGGCATAGACAAATAATGCGATAACGCATAAAGTGGTGCCATGAGTGACACCACCGGCTTGATCAAGTGCCTTCGGGACAGGGGCATGACCCAAACAGAGATCTCCCGTCGCACGGGAATTCCGCAGCCACGATTGTCTCGTTGGCAACGAGGAGACGTGCCCGAGGCGGCCGATGACGCCCTACGGCTTGCGGCTCTTGTGACGGAGCATGGGACACCGAATAGCGCCTTGCCACGGAGCGCTGCATGAGCGCGGCCTCCATCACGCGCATCCCTTGCCTTGCGCCTCAACTGTCGTCGAGCGCAACCGCAGCGCGTCGTCCAGCGCTTCCCACAGTCGCCGCGCCGCCGGCACGCCGAGGCACAACGTGGCAGGGGCCGGTGCTCCTGGCGCCCGAAGCGTCACCTCCAGCGCCCCCAGCGGCCCGATAGGCGAGGGGATGTCGACGAACTCGACGCTCACCTGCGCGAACACGCTGCCCCAACGCATTTCTCCCTCCATGCCTCTGCCTCCGATCGTCGCTGCGCCACAGCGCGATCGGGTTCCTTGTCCCACCTGCGCTCACTGGTGCGCAGTATCGGGATCGGGGCAGGGCGCTTCCATAGCAACCCCCACGGACCCATGCCATGAACGTCCAGACTGCAGCCTTCAACCTCGTACACGACTACCCCGGCGGCGCGACCGCGCTCGCACCGCTGCTCGGCAAGAGCGCTTCGACGCTCAGCCATGAGGTCGATCCCAACTACCCGACCGCCAAGATCGGCCTGGCCGACGCCCTCAAGCTCACGCTGCTGACGAAGGACCGGGGCATCCTGAATGCCTTCGCGCTCGCCAGCCACTGCATGGTGCTGCCGCTGCCGGCCTGCGCCGACGGCATCGACGACGACACCTTCAAGGG
>NZ_JBFUGN010000280.1:0-6609 GCF_056402895.1 Rhizobacter sp. P3_B12
TGGGGAGACGGAACAGTTTCAAGATGTAGTCCCACCCGGCATTCGCCACGCGACAGCTTTCAATCACTTCATTGCAATTCCAACGCGACCTTCTCGATCTCGCCGACCCAGTGCTGCGCACCCATCCGGCCTTCGGCAAACATCGCCAGCATCGAGAACACCGCATCGGAGAAGCCCCCGACGTTCATGATGTCCTCGCGCTCTGCCGCCTGCGTCGTCGCATGCGGCTGGATGTCGATGCACACCAGGCGTGCCTGCGGGTTGCGTTGCTTCAACAGCTCCCATTCGCGCAGGGTCTGCGTCGCGCCGCCCCGACGGGCGTCCACCCACGATTCGTTGTCCGACACCAGCACCACCAGGTCCACCTTCGCCTGCTCGGCATTCAGCAACGCGAGCGGCGCGCTGCAGTTCGTACCGCCGCCACCGATGCGGGCCAAGGCCTTCGCATTGGTCATCACCGAATCGCGGCCGTTCAGCGCGAGCTTCACGACCTTCTGCTCGAACGGCAACACGCGCGCCGTCGGCGTCTTGCGCAGGATCGCTGCCGACACCAGTGCTGCCACGTCGATGCAACGCACGGTGCTGGTGGCCGAACCACGGTGGCCCGTCACGGCCGAGCTCATCGAACCCGACACGTCGGGGCACACGACGACCCGGCCTTCGAGACGCGGCACGTTGGCCAACGCCACTTCCATCGCATCCTGCAACGCATCGCGCACCACCGCCGGAACAGCGTCGCCCGTCGCCATGAAGGCCGACATCAGCTGGTACGGCAGCACCCGCGCCTGCGACACCGCCTTCGGATCGCGCAGCTTCGCGGCAATCACATCGGCCATGCCGTCGAGCGCGAACACGCCATGCCGGGCAAAGGTGTTCAGGTTCTGACGCACCATCTGCCAGGAACCGGTTCGAGCCACCTTCGACCACTGCCGCGCATTCAACGACAGCGCCGTCAGCATCTGGAACGGCACGTCCGGCACCTCGGCAGCCTCGCCGCGGGCGACGGCCCGCTTGAAGCGCTCGAAGGCTTGCGTCAAGGGCGGCAACGCCGATTCATCGACGGGCTTGCCGATCAGCCACGCGAACCACGCGGCACGCCAGGCCTCTGCAGGCTTCGGATGGACCATCTTGACCACGTCAGCCAGCGAAGGCGTGTTGCCCACGGATGCGTTCAACAGCTGCTTCTCGCTGGCATTCAGCAACCAGTGTTGCACCAGCTTCTTCGGGCGCGTTCCGAGAGACTTGCGACCGACCGCACCGCTGCGGACGATCTGCACGAAGGCGCGCAGCATCTTGCCGTTGTCGACCACGCGGCCGAACACCTGGCCGAGCAACGCGACATCGCGTGCCGCCAACGATGCCGCCAGCAAAGCCGGCATGTCCTTCATGTGGGCGGCCTGGCGGGCATGAACCGCCGTCTTCGCGACGAACACGGCATCCACCTGCGCCGCCAGCGTCATCACGCGGCCCAGCTGCTCTTCGGCGCTCGCGTAGAACGTCTGGCCCAGGCAACCGGTGGCGGCCAGCTGCGCCAGTTGGTGACGCGGGCTCAATGCATAGGCCGGCGCCTGGTGATGGTTGGTCGTGTCCGCTGCAGGCAACAGCTTGCCCTTCAGCGTCTGGAACAGTTGGGTGTTGACCATGTGGGTTCTCCTCGCATTCAACTTGTGGCTGATCTATTGCAACGCATGTGCCAGATCAGGGTCCACGTCGATGACCATCTTCCAACCCTTTGATTTCAAAGGAATTTCCTCGATTTCTTGCTGCATTCTCCTGATGAGCACCAGCGTGCAGTTCCCGTACAGCTAGACTGAAAGCTAGTGAACTAGCGAAATGTCCATGTCCAAGCACACCGTCGTCATCGGCTTCCTCGGCACCCAGCTCGACGCCGGCCAGGGCGCCGGCCGCTGGGAGAAGTGGCGTCCGACGGTCTCGCTGGTGCAGCAGCCCGATGTCGTCGTGCACCGCATCGAGCTGATCCACACGCCGCGCCACCTCGGCCTTGCGCAGCAGGTGCAGCGCGACATCGCCTCGGTCTCGCCCGAGACGGTGGTCAACCTGACCCCGATGGACGTGGCCGACCCCTGGGATTTCGGCGAGATGTACGGCGCGCTCTACGACTGGGTGCGTGCCTACCCCTTCGACACCGAGCGCGAGCAGTACCGCGCCCACATCACCACCGGCACGCACGTCGCGCAGATCTGCATGTTCCTGATGGTCGAGTCGCGCTTCATCCCCGGCGTGCTGCTGCAGACCGCGCCGCCGAAGAAGCAGACGCACGACAACCCCGGCAGCCTGACGCTGATCGATCTCGACCTGTCGCGCTACGACGGGCTCGCCAAGCGCTTCCACCAGGCGCAGCAGGACGCGGTCGACTTCCTGAAGGACGGCATCGCGACCCGCAACCCCGCCTTCAACACGCTGATCGACGAGATCGAGCGCGTGGCCGTGCGCTCGCGCGCGCCGATCCTGCTGACCGGGCCGACCGGCGCCGGCAAGTCGCACCTCGCGCGGCGCATGTTCGAGCTGAAGAAGTCGCGCCACCAGGTGAGCGGCGAGTTCGTCGAGGTCAACTGCGCGACGCTGCACGGCGACGGCGCCGCCTCCACGCTGTTCGGCCACCGCAAGGGCGCCTTCACCGGCGCGGCCGCCGACCGTGCCGGCCTGCTGCGCAGCGCGCACGGCGGCGTGCTCTTCCTGGACGAGATCGGGGAGCTGGGCCTGGACGAGCAGGCGATGCTGCTGAAGGCGGTCGAGGAGAAACGCTTCTACCCGATGGGCAGCGACCGCGAGGTGGCCAGCGACTTCCAGCTGATGGTCGGCACCAACCGCGACCTGCGCATCGACGTGGCCGAGGGCCGCTTCCGCGAAGACCTGTACGCCCGCATCAACCTGTGGAGCTACGTGCTGCCCGGCCTCGCGCAGCGGCCGGAAGACATCGAGCCGAACGTCGAGCACCTGCTGGCCCGCGTGGCGGCCGAGAACGGCCGCGCGGTGCGCTTCAACGCCGAGGCCCGGCTGCAGTACCTGCGCTTCGCCCAGTCGCCCGAGGCGCTGTGGCGCGGCAACTTCCGCGACCTGTCGGCCAGCATCACGCGGCTGGCGACGCTGGCCGACGGCGGGCGCATCTCGTCGGCGCTGGTCGATGCCGAACTGCAGCGGCTGCGCTGGCTGTGGCAGCACCACGCGGGCGATGCGCCGGCGAGCGATGCCGTCGACCTCGATGCCTTGCTGGGCGACGCCGCGCAGGCACTCGACCTGTTCGACCGGCTGCAGCTGCAGGCCGTCGTGCAGCTGTGCCGCCGCTCGCGCACGCTGTCGGAGGCGGGGCGCCAGCTGTTCGACGTCTCGCGGCAGCAGCGCAGCGTCGTCAACGACGCCGACCGGCTGCGCAAGTACCTCGCGAAGCACGGCCTCAGTTGGGAGCGGGTGACAGCCTGATGCCGCGGCGGGGGAGTCGAACCCCCTGGCCCTGGCCGCGCGGCATCGCGCCATGCGGTATGTCGTTCAGGGCAGTGACCGTGGCATCCACTGCACTTCGGCTGTGTCCAAGCGCGAGCATCCCGTCGGATGTGGTGTCTCGCTGCACGGGGTCCGGGTCCGGACCGCGCACATCCCGCGCCGCCAACACCATTTCGTGCGGTCGCGGAGGGCAAGGGCACACCCGAAGTGGAGCGGGTGGCGCATTCAAGAACCAGGCTCGAAAAGCAGAAAGGCCCGGATCCATCGCGGAATCCGGGCCTCTGTGAACAGAGTCGAAGGGGGGCCTACGCCCTGCCTTCTCCCGGATGCCGTCGATCGTTGCCGTAACCCTTGCCCGCCCCCATGCCCATCGCCATGCAGATGCACTCGCCCGATGCGCGGGCGGCTTGCTGCAGGTGACGGGGAAGGTGGCGGCTGATCACGATGGGGTCCTCGGCTTCGTTGATTCGGTGCGCTTTTTCAAGCAAGGCGCGGATCGTAAAAACTCTTTACCGGTTCGTCAAGCATTACTTCACGGCATCCTTCAACTCGACCTTCACGAGGTTGTCCTCCGAGATCCGGTCGATGCGCTTGTTGTACGGGTCGACCCCGGCAAAGGCCGGCGCCTTGTCCACCACGAGGGCGATCGACTGCTTGCCGCTGCGCACCGGCCGGCGCTCGAAGTGCAGCACTACGTCCGCGCCGAAGCCCTCCTTGCCCGGCTCGGCGCTGAACACGCCGATGTCCACCGGCTCGTCGAGCGGCGCCTCGGTCTCTTGCCCCTTGCCGTCGGCGTAGAGCTTGCGCGCCTCGACCTCGAGCACCAGGTCGTAGCGGCCATCGGCGCGCTTCGTCGCGGTCGCGGCGGTCGCCTTCAGGTCGAGCAGCGTGATCTTCTCGAACAGGTCGGTGATCAGCGCATCGTGCTGCGGCCCGGCCTCGGCGCGCAGGATGCRCAGGAAATCGCGGCTGTTCGGGTACGGCGCGGCCTTGAAGGCATATTCCTTCAGCAACTTCGCGAGCGCCCGGTTCACGACCTCTTCGCCGACCACCTCCTTCAGCCAGTACATCGCGAGCGAGCCCTTCTGGTAGTGGATGTAGCCCTGGTTCTCGACGCGCGCCAGCGGCAGCTCCTCCACCACCTCGCCGCCGCGCTGGCGCAGGTAGCGGTCGAGCTCGTACTTCAGGAAGCGGCGGATCTGGTCGCGCCCGTACATCTTCTCCATCACCAGCAGCGCCGAGTACTGCGCCAGGCTCTCGACCAGCAGCTCGCCGCCCTGCTGCGAGCTCGGCACCAGCTGGTGGCCCCACCACTGGTGGCCGATCTCGTGCGCGGTCACGTAGGTCACCACGTCGATCTTCTGCGGGTCGGTCAGCCGCGAGATGAAGCCGATGTTCTCCGAGTACGGGATCGTGTTGGCGAACGACTGCGCGAAGTCGGCGTACGACGGGAACTCCAGGATGCGCGCCTGGCGGAACTGGTACGGCGAGAACTTCTCGCTGAAGAGCTCGAGCGACAGCTTCATCGCCTGCATCATCCGGTCGGTGTTGAACTCGTGTCCGGGCTGGTGGTAGACCGCCAGGTCGACCTCCTTCCAGCGGTCGCGCAGCACCGCATAGCGTGCCGACTGGATCGAGAAGAAGTGGTTGATCGGCGCGT
Source organism: Rhizobacter sp. P3_B12 (assembly GCF_056402895.1). NCBI lineage: Bacteria > Pseudomonadati > Pseudomonadota > Betaproteobacteria > Burkholderiales > Sphaerotilaceae > Rhizobacter > Rhizobacter sp. P3_B12. The sequence continues at coordinate 5,123 of NZ_JBFUGN010000280.1, forward strand.
CCGGCTTGAAGTGCGCGGTGCGCCGCCCGTTCGCCGTGGTGTCGCTGACGGTGTAGCCCGGGGCGATCGGCGTCTGGTCGGCGTCGGTCGTCACGGTGATGTCGGCATCGACCCAGTCGCTGTCCTTGCGGAAGCCGTTGTCGGCGCGCGCCGATTCATCTTCCAGCGTCGGCGGGCGCAGGTCCGGCGGCAGGCCGTGCTTGCGGCGCTTCGCGCGGTCGGTCAGCAGCCCGTTGCGCGACATGCCGATCGCCGGTGTGATCTCGGCGTTGTTGACGAAGCTGCCGTTGGCGACCAGGCGCGTCAGCGGCTGTGCGTTCGGGAAGCCGCGCTCTTCCAGCGTCGTTGCGAAGCGCAGCACCCGCGTCTCGTCCGGCTGCATCGCCGGCTCGAGCCGGTAGATGCGGTAATGCTCCTTCGCCCACTCGCGCTGCAGCGTCGCGCCGGGCAGCTCCACGCGGTCGAGCGTGGTGCGCTCGGGCCACAGCAGGTGCAGCGTGTCGACCGGCGCGCCGGTGCGGTTGCGCAGCACGTAGCTGCCGGTCGTCACCGCGCGCGCTTCGCGCGGGTACAGCTGCACGTCGAGCGTGACCGCGGTGATGCGCGGCTGCGGCAGCTTCTCGAAGGGCAGGAAGTCGCGCTCGTACTGCGCCAGCTGCGTGTCGCGCTGCGGCTGCGTCACGTAGGCGTTCAGCACGTTGGTGTTGTAGTAGATCCAGCCGCCGCTCGCGATCCACACCACCAGCCCGAGCGCCAGCAGCGCGCCGGCCCCGCCGTGCAGGTGGCGGCCCATGTGGGCCAGCCGCGGGCGCAGCGCCAGGTTCGCGCCGCGCCGCCACAGCGCATGCGACAGCACCGCCAGCACCAGCGCGAAGCCGCCCCAGTAGACCTCGAACCAGGCCTGCGCGATCCAGAAGCGGCCCAGGCCGTTCATGTCCGACAGCGGCACCCGCGGCGTGCTGCCGTAGTTGTAGAGGTTGTGCTCGAAGCCCGCCGCCGCCAGCGCGACCGACGCGACGATGTACAGCAGCATCACGCCCCAGCCGATGAACTTCTGCGGCACCAGCACCTGGACGAACACCGCGAGCACCGCCAGCAGCAGCGCGCCGACGGTCATCGGCAGCACGAACCACAGCAGGTAGGCCACGGGCTCGAAGCGGGTGTAGCCCTTCAAGGCCTGCACCAGCATGCCGGTCAGCATGGCGACCAGCGCCGTGGCCGTCAGCACCAGCGCGATCGCGACGATCTTCGGCAGCAGGTGCGCCCAGTCGGGTGCGGCGGTCGCGTCGACGATCTCGTGCATGCGGCGCTCGCGGTCGCGCCACACCAGCTCGCCCGCATAGAAGATCGCGATGATGATCGGCATCAGCGTGAACGCACCGTCCAGCGTCTGCACCATCAGCCGCGTCACCGGGTACGAGCCGCTGCCGTACCACTCGCCGCTGAACCACAGCGAGCCGCCGGCGTTCAGCACCCCGATGCCCAGC
>NZ_JBFUGN010000281.1:0-6598 GCF_056402895.1 Rhizobacter sp. P3_B12
GCTCACAGGCTTGCTACCGGGCCCGTTCAGCTTGCCGCTCTGGTCCGCCTTGAGCCAGTTGTGCAGCGTCTGATCAGCCACGCCCAGCACCTTCGACACCACCGCCAGGCTCTGCCCACCCTTGACCATCCGCACCGCCTCAAGCTTGAATTCCAGCGTGTAGCGCGCTCTCTTTGCCTTCGTCACTTTCGTTCTCCTTGCCTGGATTGAACCACTCAGCAAGGGATACGGATTCCGCGGGCAAGGTCAGTTTCGAGTCCGACCCCGCCCAGTCGTCCGTCAGCCTTTTCCTTGTACTTTGCTGTTGCGACCACGAGAATGAGGTCGGCGTCGTGAATGCCCACCTCCATGAAAAGGTGCTTGTCAACCAAGGCATCCAGGTCGTAGCCATCCCAGGTGACATGGACTTCCTGTATCTCCTCCAGCGTGTTCGCCAGCTTTTTAACCCAAGCTTTGTGCAGTGGGTCGTCCCAGCTGTAGGAGACGAATATTTTGATCYTTTCCATTGTGTGCTCCTCTTGGGCGCCAGCAAAGCCGCCAGTTGCTGGCACGCGTCCTGAGTTCTGTGCGGCAGGTCCTCCATGCTCAACTTTGTCGTCTTGTGTCGGATCAACTGGCGGTGGAAGCGCCGAGAACTCGGCCGCTGTGATCGTGTGCACGCGATTGCGTCGCGCGGTGCGGCGATCAGCTTGCCGTCCAGGCCTACTGACTTGCGTCGGGTTGTCCTAGGGGCCTCGCCTGCGGAACCACGGGCGGTGGAGAAGGGAACTGCGCTCCGGCCGACGCTAGTCCACCCCGTGCACGGTAGACGGCCAGCGTGGCAGCGATCACCTCCTGGCACAAGGGCAACACCTTCGCAAAGGCAGCCTCCGCTTGCGCCGAAATACTGGTGCGGCTCGCATACGAGACCAAGAGCGCCGAACACGAGTCGGTTAAATGTCCCTTGTTCACGACGGTCTGCACGATGTCAGTGGTGGCGCGCGCAAGGACTTCCGCAGTGTCCTTGCTGACGCCATAGCGGCCTGTCGACGTAGAGAACTGGCCGGCGCTACCAGCACTTGCGTTTGCGGAAGTGATGGCGGCGCTTCCGAGCTTCTCGATCTCCTTCGTGTTCGTCTGCGCCTTCTCGAGCGTCACCTTGGCATCGCTTGCGGCGCCTTCCTTCTTCTTAAATTCGTCCGAGGCAGTCTTGAGCGCAGTCGTCGCCTTGTCGGCTGCGACCTGGTTCTCGTCCTCGCGCAGAGCCTTCAGCTGCGCGGTGAATTGATCAACTTTTCCTTGCGCGACGTCGACCGCATTGCCAGCCGGAGCAGCAGCAGCATCCTTTGCTTTCTGAAGATCGCCCGTTGCCTTGGTGAGGTCGTTCTCCTGCGCTGCGAGACCTGTTGTCGCGGTGGCCTCCGCGTCCGTCGCAGTCTTGAGATCCGTCGTCAGTTTGTCAATGCTCGTCTGATCTGGAGGGGCTGTCGCCTTGGCGGCATCGAGCTTGGCCTTCGTCGCTACTGTCACTTCATGAAGCCCCGCCAGCTTCTTCGCGGCGGCATCGCGCCGGCTGATGAGGCCGCTAACGTTGGTCTCTTGCCCAACGACGGCACTGCGGAGCGCGAGGCGCGAGGCAATCGCCGTCTCCAGGTCGTCCTCCGCTGTCTTCAGTTTCGGCGTCAATGAGTCGATCAGTTGCTGCGTCGGCTTGGCCTTCTGTTTGGCGACCGCCGCTTCGGACGTCTTGGTGTCCACCAGCTTCTTCTGCATGTCGAGATCCGACTGCGCGCTATCGGCGGCCCTCTTCTTAGCGTCCTCGTCTGCCCTAGCCTTGTCCAATTCCCTCTGGGTATCGTTAATCGCGGCAGCCGCACTAGCGCTGGAGTTCGTATTGAGCACGACTTGCTGAGCGACCACGGCACCGGTCAGCTGCTCGATAGCTAGCACGCCCAGCGAAAGGTCCTGCGACCTCTTGAGGAGCTGAATGACGTCCTCCTTCGGCAGCGCGCCGTTGAAGTAGAGCTCGCATATGCGGTAGAGCGCGTCGCGCATCAGCGTGATTGACTGCGTGCGCAGGCCGATACTTCCAGAACTCGCCGAAAAAGCTTGGGCGATGGACGCGGCGTCCTTGGACAACGTTCCATATCCAGCACCAAGCGATGCGGCATACGCCTGCATCGCGTCAGGGGAAGGTTCAGCGCACACCCAACCTTGATTGTTCGCGACGGCCACACGCTGCACGGCGTCGAGGTGCACGGCTTTGCCGTCATGCGGCAAGGAAGTTTGCCTGTCGACGGTGCTGAGATTGGCACAGCCGCACAGGGCCCATGCGAAGACTACCAACGAACTCCAACGGCCCATCTTGCTCATACCGACCTCCATCTCCCTCGCCTATTCGCCGTCCGATTGAACTCGATTGACGCTTGCTCCATACCGATGAATACCCCGATCCGTCATCAGATCAGAGGATGACCTCTTGGCGCGAGGCTCCGACTTCAAGGTAGAGGATGTCAGAGCCCGAGGTGACGTATCAACGCAGCCAGATCGGGCCGACTTCCGATGTTCTGAATTTCCGGAGCACCCGGCCTTGCGACTTGCAGTGACCCGGTGGCCCTGAGCGCGGATCGGAGATCGGACGACTGCAGTACCGAATGACCTGCCCTGGCGACACCCTGTAGGCAGGCGACCACGCCGGCCACGATGGGCGAGGCACTGGAGGTGCCGCTGAACTGGCGCGTATACCAATAGTCCTCGTCCGCCGCATCCTGAATGTCGGTGTAGAAGTCGCCATATCCAGTGGTGAGTACGCCGCGACCCCAGCCTTGACAGTCCACGCGTCGACCCCAGTTCGAGAAGTCCAAGCGCGAACGATCCGGGCCGTAGGCGCCGCTCGGTGGCGCTCCTGYGCCCACCACGATAGCGCCCGAGTCCACGCCCCCCGACAGAGGGTTGCACCAAGCGGCCGGAAAGTTCGGACCTGGAGTGTTGTAAAGCGGAGCGTCGAGATCCTCGGCGCCGTTCCCAGCTGCCTCGACGACCGCAATGCCCTTTGCGATGGCGCCCTGGATGGCCAAGAGGTCGTCAGGCCACCACTCCACCGCGATGTATCCCAATTGGTCGAGTCGCTGAGCGTAGGCGAACCGTGGACCCGGCCTGTGCATCTCCAGCAGGAGAACGTCGCCGGCAGATAAGAGGCCGGTTGCGATCTCGATCGCCTTGGAACTTCCCAGCCCGCGATGGGAGACACTGCTCAGGATCGCATTGGGACAGATGCCGCAGACGCCCGCACTATCCGCGTCGCCTCCGAGCTCGCCAAGAACCGCCGTGCCGTGATCGCGCCACGATACTTCAGGGTACTGCGTGCCTGCGAGCAGTCCACCCGAATTGACTAGCAGGTCGGTGTGCGTGAAACGCCATCCTCCTTCAATGTCAACTACGCGGACACCGTCCCCTCTTCCTCCTGGCCGCAACGAGGCGGCGCCGACGTCGACGCCCTGAGGTGCTGCGTCCAAGTAGGTCTGAAGGATCCTGAAGTCGCTGGGGCGGACGCCCGGCATCTCCACCTCTGGAATATCGGGAGGCGCCGCCGGCGCGAGCGGATTCTCCACACCGGGTTTCCAATAGGCGGTCTCGACCCCGGGCAAGGAGCGCAACTCGTCCAACGCCGATTCGATACTGCGGCCCTCTGTGGTGCTGGAGAAGTAGCGCGCCTTCTCCACCCGAATCGCGCGCTGGCGACCGGACTCGCCCGCACGTTCGACGCGCTCCAGCGCCAAGGCCGCGTGCGACGACAGGGGGCGCAACGAGAGCCCCTCAAGTCCGCCGGAGCTCATTCGGTCAGCAACTATCGCGCGCGCGCCGGCCGTTGCATCCGGGTGGAAAGCGACAACGAGTTCGCCTGCTGAGGAGTCCATTGCGCTCTCCTTTTCCTCTCGATATGCCCGCGTAGGAGCAACTGCCGGAGCGTCGCCTCATTGTGCGCGTTCCCGTGTCGGAATATGCCGCGAAAGCGAGGCTGCTCGTTCATCAAAACTATCTATGCACGAGCCGGGCGATCCGCCCCTTGGAGAGATCGCGCACCAGTTTTCTCATGGGGATGCACGGCAGGTCCGTTTGCAGCACCTTCGACACCGATCTGCCACACAGAGCCCCCCGCTTCAGCGAAGGACGGCTTCGCGACCGAGACCGGACAGCGCTCGCGTCAAGGGTGCCAAGACTCGCTCGCGGGGAACGTCGCAGCTAACCGTCACTCGCAGCGAGCGCCGATGAAGGTCGCCGTTCGACCGAAGCTGTCGATCTGCGGCCAGACCGGAGCGACCGCAACCAGTCGGAAGCGTCAAGCGAACGCAAGGACAATCTCGCCAAACCTCGTCGTGTATCGCGGAGAGCGCCGCTCCTGCTTGCCAACTGAGGCATGCGTTCCGCGCCCCTGCTGAGCGCTGGCAATGCGAACTGCTCCTTTGCCGAATCGATGGTTTAGTGCATCCAGTGCCCCCATCAACTGCGACCGGTCGCGTGCCACTTCCGCCGGCAACGTCGGCTCGTCAACTGCGAAGAGGTCGAGCTCACCTTGTCGGGCACCTCCGTCATGCAGGTCCACCAGCATGACGCCGGCCTTCACGTAGTTGAAGCCCGGTCGGTACATCTGCTGCAGCGCTCGCGTCGCCGTCGCAACCAGCTCGCACGTATCGGTGGTCGGCCGCACCATCGGCACAGTCATGCTCGGGCTGTGCTGGCGATCCTGCTTTCGATGCGGGCTCGTCGTAATGAAGACGTGAACCGATCCCGCCGCACTGCCCTGCTGCCGCAGCTTCTCAGCCACGCGGGACGCGAAATCGCTGACCACCTGCTCCAGCTCCGCCAGTTCGGTCACGGCGCTTCCGAATGACCGCGAGCACATGATCTGCTGCCGGCCTGCCGGCGTGTCGTCGAGGTCGAGACACGAGGTGCCGCGCAGCTCCAGGAGCGTCTTCTCCAACACCACGCTGAACTGGCTGCGCAGTGCCGTGATGTCTGCGTTGAGCAGGTCTCGCACCGTGTGGATGCGGGCCTCTGTCAGTCGCGCTCCGATGCGCCGGCCTATGCCCCACACGCAGCCCACCTCGGTTACCCCCATCACTTCTCCCAGCTCCGCTCGGGACATCGCACCGAAGTTGCACACCTGTGCGAAGGCGGCCGGATACGAGCCCGGCTTGCGATCGGCCATCTTCGCGACATGGTTGGCCAACTTCGCAAGGGTCTTGGTCGGACCGAAGCCCACGCTGGTCGGGAGGCCGGTCCACTGCAGCACAGTCCGGCGGATGTCGCGGCCAATCTCGACCAGGTCGCCGCGCACGCCGTCGAAGTCGAGGAAGCACTCGTCGATGCTGTAGATCTGCTGCCGCGGCGCGTATTGCCCGACGATCGACATCATGCGACTGGACATGTCGCCGTACAGCTCGAAGTTGGCAGACAGCGCGATCAGCCCCGTCTCGCGCTCCAGATGTCGCACCTGGAACCACGGCTGCGCCATCTGCACACCGAGATCCTTGGCCTCGTTACTGCGCGCGATGCAGGCGCCATCGTTGCTTGACAACACGACGACCGGCCGTCCGTTAAGCGAGGGCTTAAACACCCGCTCGCAGCTCACGTACATGTTGTTGACGTCGACCAGCGCAAACATGGCGCAGGCTCAAACGGGCATCGCCTTGATGGCGTTGGTCACCACGCCCCAGACCTGCAGCTCCTGGGCCGCGCGCGGCACGACATCGGCGCAGCTCGGATCGGTCGCCACCAGGCGCAACGACGATCCGTGGGTCACCAGCCGCCGGCACATGAACTCGTCGTCCACGACGGCGATCACGATGTGGCCGCTCGCGGGCCGGACTGAACGGTCGACCAGCACGATGTCACCGTCATCGATGCCAGCTTCTCGCATCGCGCTGCCGCTCACGCGCATCAGGAAGGTGGCCAGGGGGTTCCTGATCAGCACGTCATTCAGGTCCAGACGCCCGACGCCCGAATCCTGGGACGGCGAGCCGAAGCCGATGGCCACGCTGGCGCGCGGAACCACCGCAGGCCCGGGTGACTCCCGGCCGACGTGCGTGACACCCTCGCGAGGCAGCCGACTACTGTTCATTCATACAGTATATTGCCATACCCGCCAGCCGGCGAGGTACGAGCACATGGAACCTCGAACTCATGAAACCCTCTGACTTCAACACCCTCGATGGCGTCGTGACGGCCATCCGCCCCGGCGTCGATGTCGATGAAGTGGAGCTGGGCCTCGCCCAGGGCCTGCAGATCGTCATCAAGGTCTCTCACGAGGTGCAGAACATCTTGAAGCTGCAGCAAGGCGGCCGAGCGTTTGGCTTGGTGCACCCCACCTCGATCGTCTTGCTGGAAGAGCCGGCAGCGAGCTTGCCCGCCACGTTCAATCAATTGATGGGCAGGGTGCGCGATGTGGGCGAAGGCGATGACGACATCAAGGTTGGGCTCGATCTGCCCAATGGGCAGACCCTTGTGGCGCGCATCACGAACGAACGCGCCGAGACGTTGAACTTGACGACTGGTGCACGTGCGACAGCCGTCTTCAAAGCTGGCAGCGTCATCATTGGCGTTGATCAAACTCCCGTCC
>NZ_JBFUGN010000282.1:0-6597 GCF_056402895.1 Rhizobacter sp. P3_B12
GCCACAGCCAGAGCTTCCTGAACTTCTTCTGGAACGCGACCTCGCTCGAGGCCGTCGCCAACGAGATCACCACGCACGGCGTGCACGACCCGTTCTCGCACCTCACCAGCCACGCGATGCATGCGCAGGCCCACCATGCCAGGTACGGCGCCGCCAAGCTCGAAGAAGCCGGCACCTCGGGCGAATTCGTCACCCGCACCATCAAGAAGGTGCTCGACGAGGAAACCACGCGGCTCGAGAACGGTCTCGCGATGCTGGCCACCGTCGGCGCCACCGCGCCCTTCGTCGGCCTGTTCGGCACCGTCTGGGGCGTCTACCACGCGCTGGTCGCGATCGGCATGAGCGGCGCCGGCACGCTCGACAAGGTGGCCGGCCCGGTCGGCGAGGCGCTGATCATGACGGGCCTGGGCCTCGCGGTCGCCATCCCCGCGGTGATGGGCTACAACTGGCTGACCCGCGCCAACCGCGTGATGTCGTCCAAGCTCGATGCCTTCGCGTACGAGCTGCACACCTTCGTGTCGATGGGCCAGCCGCTGGGCAATGAAGCGGCCCAGCCGGCCAATGTGCGTGCGCTGGCCTCGCGGCCGGTCGCCGCCTGACGCGAGGTCGCCGCCATGGCCTTCGCCAGTTTCGATTCGAAGAACGCCAGCGCGCCGATGGCGGAGATCAACATGGTCCCGCTGATCGACGTGATGCTGGTGCTGCTGGTGATCTTCATCATCACCGCGCCGCTGCTGACCAATGCCGTCAAGCTGGAGCTGCCGAAGGCGAGCTCGCAGGTCAACCAGTCGCCGGCCGACAAGGTCGAGTTCGCGATCGACGCCGGCGGCCTGCTGTACTGGAACGGCGAGCTCGTCACGCGGCCCGAGGCGCAGAAGCGCTTCGCCGCCGAGAGCGGCAAGCAGCCGCAGCCCGAGATCCACCTGCGCGCCGACCAGGCGGTGGCCTACCGCTACGTCGCGCAGACGCTGGCCGATGCGTCGAAGGCGGGCCTGACGAAGGTCGGCTTCGTCAGCGAGCCGGAGGCGGCGCAGCCATGAGCAGCGCCTTGCGCATCTGGCGCTGGCCGGTCGCACTGGCCGTGCTGAGCGCGGTCGGCCTGCTGTCGGCCTTGCTCGGCGACGGCGGCTGGGACGCGCTGTCGTGGGCCGCGCTCGGCCTGCCGATCGCGGTCGCGTCCTGGTACGCACTGCGCCGTTGATTCGAATTTCTCCATCCAGCCGGCGCCGGTCTCGGGCCGGCTGTTTTTCCGCCTGATCTTCACCGTCCCCGCCAGCCATCGCGCCAGCCAAGACAAGACAAAACCCTCGAGGAGTACCCCTTGGCCTACATCAAGAGCCGCAAGCACGCGGCAAGCAAGACATCCGCGTTGGCTCAGATCGGCCTGATGGCCGTCGCATTGCCGGTGGCCGCGCAGACGACCCCGGTCGCCGACGCGCCGAAGAAGCCCGATGCGCCCGAGACGACGCTGCCCGCGCTGCGCGTCACCGGCCAGTCCGGCAGCGAGTTCAAGGCCGACAACGCGTCGAGCCCGAAGTTCACGCAGCCGCTGCTCGACACGCCGCAGACCATCACCGTGATCAAGAAGGAAGTGCTGCAGCAGCAGGTCGCGACCACGCTGGCCGAGGCGCTGCGCAACACCCCGGGCATCACGATGCAGCTCGGCGAGAACGGCAACACGACGACCGGCGACTCGATCTTCATGCGCGGCTTCGACACGACGAACAGCATCTTCGTCGACGGCATCCGCGACCTGGGCAACATCTCGCGCGACGTGTTCAACGTCGAGCAGGTCGAGGTGATCAAGGGCCCGTCGGGCTCCGACAACGGCCGCGGCGCATCGTCCGGCTACGTCAACCTGGTGTCGAAGACGGCAGGCCGCGAGGCCTTCAACAACGGCACGCTGACCGTCGGCACCTCGAGCCGCGTGCGCGCCACCGCCGACCTGAACCGGCCGCTGGACCTCGGCATCTCGGGCTCCGCGCTGCGCCTGAACGTGCTCGCACAGGACTACGGCACGCCGGGCCGCGACGAGGTCAAGAGCAAGCGCTTCGGCTTCGCGCCGTCGCTGGTGCTCGGCCTCGGCACGCCGACCCGCACCACCTTCAACTACCTGTACGTCGACCAGAAGAACGTGCCGGACGGCGGGGTGTCGACCTTCGGGCTGCCCGACTGGCGGCCCGGCGCGGGCATGCAGAGCGGCGCGGCGGTCGACTCGAAGAATTTCTACGGTTCGACCGACGACTTCAACGACGTGACGCTGCACATGTTCACCGCGCGCATCGAGCACGACCTGTCGAGCGGCACGACGCTGCGCAACACGACGCGCCTGGGCCACACCGAGCAGGACTTCGTGCTGACCGGCGTCAATGCCGTGACCTCCACGACCGGCACCGACCCCGCCACCTGGACCGTCGCACGCAACCGCCAGGGCCGCCACCAGACGAACGAGATCCTGACCAACCAGACCAACCTGAGCACCGAGTTCAAGACCGGCGGCATCGGGCATTCGCTGTCGACCGGCTTCGAGTTCATCTACGAACGCCAGAACCAGCAGAACAAGGTCGTCAGCGGCACGCAGGCGCCGGCCAACCTGTACCACCCGAGCACCGGCGACGTGTTCCAGCCGCTCGTCGACAACGGCGCCTACACCAAGGGCAGCACGCTGAGTGCGGCGGTCTATGCGTTCGACACGCTGAAGTTCTCCGAGCAGTGGCTCGTCAACGGCGGCCTGCGCTGGGAGAAGTTCCACACCGAGACGAACAGCGCCGCCCTCAACTCGGCGACGCCGGCGGTGCTGGTGCAGAACCCGCCGCTCGGGCTGACCGACAACCTGCTGAGCTGGAAGGTCGGCGCGCTGTTCAAGCCGACGCCGGATGGCAGCATCTACCTGACGGTGTCGAACGCCTACCAGCCGCCGGGCGGCGCCAACTTCTCGTTGAACGCCTTGAGCACCAACCAGGCGAGCCCGAGCACCGACCCGCAGGAAGGCAGCAACATCGAGCTGGGCACCAAGTGGGACCTGTTCGGCGGCAAGCTGTCGGCCACCGCGGCGATCTACCGCAGCGAGAACAAGAACGAGCTGGTCTCCGACGGCGCCGCGGCGCCGACCTTCACCCAGGTGGGCAAGCGCCGCGTCGACGGCGTCGAGCTCGGCCTGGTCGGCCAGGTGACGCCGGCGCTGAACCTGAGCGCGGGCGTGGCCTACATGGACCCGAAGATCCTGCGCGGCGTGCCGGCCGGCGCCAGCGCGAACAACGGCGGCGTGATCGTCTATTCGCCGAAGGTGACCTTCAGTTCGTGGGCGTCGTACAAGGCGATCGACAAGCTGACCGTCGGCGGTGGCGTGCGCTATGTCGACACCGTCGCGCGCAGCAGCAACCTCACCCCCAGCGCGACGCCCAACCTGATCAACACCGAGTCGTACACGGTGGCGGATGCGATGGTGGCGTACGACCTCAGCAAGAACGTCACGCTGCAGTTGAACGTCAACAACCTGTTCGACAAGGACTATGTGGCGTCGGTCAACAATGGCGGCTCCCGCTACAAGCCGGGTGAAGCGCGCAACGCGCTGCTGAGCGCCAACTTCAAGTACTGACCGCCATGATGCTCCACGTGCCCGGCGTGCTGACGCCGTCCCAGGTCGCCGAGATCCGCGAGGCCCTCGATGCGGCCGACTGGAACGACGGCCGCGAGACGGTCGGCGCGCAGGGGGCGCAGGTCAAGCGCAACCGCCAGCTGCCCGAGGCCGGGCCGCTGACGCAGCGCTTCGGCGCCGTCATCCTGACGGCGCTGGAGGCGCATCCCTTGTTCGTCTCGGCCGCGCTGCCGCTGCGCTACGTGCCGCCGCTGTTCAACCGCTACGAAGGCGGCGAGCAATACGGCCTGCATGTCGACGGCGCGGTGCGCGGCGTGCCGGGCACCAGCCTGCGGCTGCGCACCGACCTGTCGTGCACGCTGTTCCTGGCCGACCCCGGCGACTACGACGGCGGCGAGCTGGAGGTGATGGACACCTACGGCGCGCACGAGGTGAAGCTGCCGGCCGGCGACCTGATCCTGTACCCGTCGAGCAGCCTGCACCGGGTGCTGCCGGTCACGCGCGGCGCCCGCATCTGCTCGTTCTTCTGGCTGCAGAGCCTGGTGCGCGACGATGCGCAGCGCGGMATGCTGTTCGAGCTCGACCAGGCCATCCAGCGGCTGCGCGAGCGCGATACCGCAAACGCCGACAACGCCGAGCTGCTCGCGCTGACCGGCCACTATCACAACCTGCTGCGGATGTGGTCCGAGGTCTGATGGACGCCACCCCCGCCGCCACACCGGCGCCGCAGCGCGCCTACTGGCTGAAGACGCTGCACCAGTGGCACTGGATCAGCTCGGCGCTGAGCCTGGTCGGGCTGCTGCTGTTCACCGTCACCGGCTTCACGCTGAACCATGCGTCGCAGATCGAGGCGAAGCCGCAGGTCACGAAGCGCGCGGCGCAGGTGCCGCCGGCGCTGCTGCCGCTGATCACCGCGAAGCCGGCCGACGACAAGCAGCCGCTGCCGCCGGCGCTGGCGGCGTGGGTCGAGCAGGGCCTGTCGATCGAGGTGGCCGGCCGTGCCGCGGAGTGGTCGCCCGAGGAAATCTACCTGCCGCTGCCGCGCCCCGGCGGCGATGCCTGGCTGCGCATCGACCGCGTGGAAGGCGCGCTCGAATACGAGCGCACCGACCGCGGCTGGATCTCGTACCTGAACGACCTGCACAAGGGCCGCCACACCGGCAGCGCGTGGAGCTGGTTCATCGACCTGTTCGCCGCGTCGTGCCTGGTGTTCTCGGTGACCGGCCTGTTCATCCTGAAGATGCACGCCGCCAAGCGCCCGAGCWCCTGGCCGGTGGTGGCCGGCGGCCTGGTGCTGCCGCTGCTGCTGGCGATCCTGTTCATCCATTGATCCCGATTCCCCGATCTTCCAGAAGGACCCCCATGAAACTGAGCTATTCGATGGCGATGGGCGCCGCCGCCGCGCTGGCCGCGCCGGCCTTCGCGGCCGACGCGAACCTGAAGCTGGAGCTGCCGCAGCTGAGCGTGGCCGAGTACCACAAGCCCTATGTGGCGGTGTGGGTCGAGAAGGCGGCCGACCCCGGCTTCGCGTCCAACGTCGCGCTCTGGTACGACCTGAAGAAGCGCGACAACGGCGGCGCGAAATGGCTGAAGGACATGCGCAGCTGGTGGCGCAAGAGCGGGCGCGAGCTGCAGACGCCGATCGACGGCGTCACCGCCGCCACCCGCTCACCGGGCGAGCATGTGCTGGCCCTGTCGAGCGCCAAGGGCCTCGCTTCGCTGCCGCCGGGCAGCTACCAGCTGGTGGTCGAAGCCGCCCGCGAGAACGGCGGCCGCGAGGTCGTGCGCCTGCCGTTCGACTGGCCGGTGAAGGCCGCCCAGACCGCCAAGGTGCAGGGCGAGCATGAACTCGGCGCCGTGTCACTCGACCTGAAGCCTTGAGGAGCCACGCATGAAAACCTTCCACCGATCGATGCTCGCGCTGCTCGCCGTGGCCGCGCTGCTGCCCCTCTCCGCGCAGGCGCACCGCACCTGGCTCGTGCCCTCGGCCACCGTCGTCAGCGGCCGTGAAGCGGCTGTCACGGTCGACGCCGCGGTGTCCGAAGACCTGTTCGAGTTCGACACCAATGCGCTGGTGCTCGACAAGCTCAGCATCGTCGCGCCCGACGGCAGCCTCGTCGCGCCGGAGAACCTCGCCGCGGCGCGCCGCCGCAGCAGCTTCGACGTGAAGCTCGCGCAGCCGGGCACCTACCGCATCGTCAATTTCAGCGAGAGCGTGTTCGCCAACTACAAGCTCGGCGGCGAGCCGAAGCGCTGGCGCGGCACGGCCGAGGCGATGGCCAAGGAGATCCCGGCCGACGCGACGGAGCTGCAGGTCACGCGCATGCAGAACCGGGTCGAGACCTGGGTCAGCAACGATGCGAAAGGGGAAAAAGCGGGCGACAAGGCGGCAGCGAAGCCCGCCGACAAGGCCTTCGCGCCGCAAGGCACCGGCCTCGAGTTCGTCCCGCTGACCGCGCCGACKGACCTGAGCGCCGGCGACAGCTCCAGCTTCTGYGTGCTGCTCGACGGCAAGCCGGCCGCCAACCTCGACGTGACGATCCTGCGCGGCGGCAATCGCTACCGCTACAAGCTCGGCGAGATCGCGCTGAAGACCGATGCGCAGGGCCAGTTCAGCGTCAAGTGGCCCGAGGCCGGGCGCTACTGGATCGGCGTGAACCACAGCGTGCGCGCCGCCGAAGGCACGCCGCCGACGCGCCGCGTGAACGCCAGCGCGACGGTCGAAGTGCTGCCGCAGTAAAGAAGGCGATGCAGACGGCGCGGGTGCTGGTCCCGCAGCGCATTGCGACGCGTGCGCCGGCGCTCGGTGCGCAGGTGCATGCGCTGCAGGGCGTGACGATGGGCACGAGCTGGTCGGTGCGCGTCGCCGGCCCGCGGGGGCTCGCGCTCGCGCCGCTGGCGCAGGCGATCCAGCAGGAGCTGGACCTCGTCGTCGCGCAGATGAGCCCGTGGGAGCCCGGCTCGGACATCAGCCGCTTCAACCGCGCGCCGGCCGGCAG
>NZ_JBFUGN010000283.1:0-6566 GCF_056402895.1 Rhizobacter sp. P3_B12
GCCTCGCTGCAGGCGCTCGCGGCCCTGAAGGCGCCGGTCGACGCGTTCTTCGACCAGGTGATGGTCAACGCCGACGATCCGAAGATCCGCGTCAACCGGCTCGGCCTGCTGGCGATCCTGCGCAGCGCGATGAACCGCGTCGCCGACCTCTCCCGGCTCGCGGTGTGAACCATGCCGCGTGAAGCTCGTCCCCAGAGGTCCGATGCCATGAACCTGATCATCCTCGATCGCGACGGCACCATCAACGAAGACCGCGACGACTTCGTCAAGACGGTCGACGAGTGGGTGGCGATGCCGGGTGCGCTCGAGGCGATCGCGCGGCTCAACCATGCCGGCTGGCAGGCGGTGATCGCGACCAACCAGTCGGGCCTGGGCCGCGGCCTGTTCGACATGGCGACGCTGAACCTGATGCACGCGAAGATGAACGTGCAGCTCGCGCGCGTCGGCGGGCGCATCAGCGCGGTGTTCTTCTGCCCGCACACGCCCGAAGACCAATGCGATTGCCGCAAGCCGCTGCCCGGCCTGTACCTGCAGATCGGCGAGCGTTTCGGCGCCGACCTGAAGAACGTGCCGGTGGTCGGCGATTCGCTGCGCGACCTCGAGGCGGCCGTGGCCGCCGGCTGCCCGCCGCACCTGGTGCGCACCGGCAAGAGCGGCGCGCTCGACGAGGCGCAGCTCGCGCAGCTGCGCGAGAAGGTGCCCGGCCTGCAGGTGCATGACGACCTGACGGCGTTCGCCGAACACATGATCCAGCAGGAGCGCACGCTGCGCGGCGCCTCCGGCAAGACCGACTCCGGATTCGGAAGGCTCGATTGATGTCGAAATTCATTGCGGCGCTGCGTTCGCTGCTGTTCGTGCTCTGGATGGCGGCCACCGTGATCCCGTGGGCGGTGTTCTCGCTGATCGCGTCGATCTTCATCCGCGGCACGCCGCTGTTCTGGTTCACCACCTTCTGGCTGCGCATCGCGATCACCGGCTGCCGTTTCATCTGCGGCGTGCGCTACGAGGTGAAGGGCATGGAGAACCTGCCCGACGGCCCGGCCATCCTGCTGTCCAAGCACCAGTCCACGTGGGAGACCTTCGCGTTCCCGACGCTGATGCCGCGCCCGCTGTGCTACGTGTTCAAGCGCGAGCTGCTGTACATCCCGTTCTTCGGCTGGGCGATGGCGCGGCTCGACATGGTGCACATCGACCGCAGCAAGCGCGCCGAGGCCTGGAACCGCGTGGCCGAGCAGGGCAAGCGCTTCATGGCGCAGGGCAACTGGGTGATCATGTTCCCCGAGGGCACGCGCATCACGCGCGGCCAGCAGGGCACCTACAAGACCGGCGGCACGCGGCTGGCGCTGGCGACCGGCGCGCCGGTGGTGCCGATCGCCGTCAACTCGGCCAGCTGCTGGCCGCGCAAGTCGYTCCTGGTGCGGCCGGGGCTGATCACCGTGTCGATCGGCCAGCCGATCGCGCCGGCCGGGCGCGAGGCCGACGAGCTGATGCGCGAGGTCGAGGGCTGGATCGAGGGCGAGATGCGGCGCATCGATGCCGGGGCATACACGCCGTCATAGCTCGCATCTACAATCGCGGCCCATGACGCGACGCGTGCCGGGCCCCGAAGAATCACAGTTGTCGCTGTTCGATGAGTCGCCCCCGGCGGCGGTGTCTGCGGCCCTCTGGCCTTCGCTGCCGCGTGTGCCGGTGACCGATGCGCCCGCGGCACCGCCGCCTGTCGCGCCTCCTCCCGTCTCCAGCCTGCAGCCCGCGGTCTTCCGCCATCCGCAGGCCCAGCGCGAGATCCGCCTGAACGATCACCTGGTCGGCTATGCGCTGCGCCGCGCGCGCCGCCAGAGCATCGGCTTCGTCGTCGGCACCGAGGGCCTGAGCGTGGCGGCGCCGAAATGGGTCGGCCAGCAGGACATCGAGTCGGCGTTGCGCGAGAAAGCCGGCTGGATCCTGCGCAAGCTCGGCGAGCAGCAGCAGCGCGCGCAGCGGCTGCAGGCGGCCAAGGTCGACTGGCGCGACGGCACCGGCATCCCGTTCCTCGGCGAGACGGTGATCATCGTGCTCGATCCGCGTGCCACCGGCGCCATCCTGAACACCGATGCGGCCGCGCTGCCGGGCGTGCCGCGGCTCACGCTGCACGTGGGGCTGCCGCAGACCGCGACGCCGGAGCAGATCCGCGACGCGGTGCAGAGCTGGCTGCAGCGGCAGGCGCGGCGCATCTTCGAAGACCGCTGCCGGCATTTCGCGGCGCAGCTGAACGTGCGCTACACGCGGCTGAGCCTGTCGTCGGCGCAGACGCGCTGGGGCAGCGCGAGCGCCGACGGCCGCATCCGGCTGAACTGGCGGCTGATCCATTTCGCGATGCCGAGCATCGACTACGTGGTGGCGCACGAGCTGGCCCACCTGCGCGAGATGAACCACAGCCCGCGCTTCTGGGACGTGGTGCGCTCGGTGATGCCCGATTTCGAGCAGGTGCGCGGCACGCTGAAGGACGACGCGCTGCCCGTCTTCGATTGAGCGGGGCGGGCACAATCCGCCGCTGATGTTCAGCCTCAACCGCTACTCCTTCCGCCAGCTGCTGCTCGTCGCCTTCCTGCTGATCGCCGCGCTGCTCAGCGCGGCCTCGTTGCGCGGCCTGTTCCAGCTCGAAGGCCTGCTGCGCCAGAGCAGCGAGGGCGCGCGCCAGGCCGTCGCGCACACCGCCGATGCGCAGGTGCTGGCCGAGCGCACCGTCGCGATGGAGCGCGCCGCGCGCCAGTACCTGGTGCTCGACGATCCGGTGCTGCGCCAGCGCTTCGAAGAGGCCGCGCGCGACGCCACCTCGGCGCTCGCCCGCCTCGCCGACAACCGCATCCCGTCGAACCTGGCCGCCGACTGGCGCGCCACCGAATCCGACATCGAGGCCCAGCTGAGCGGCCCCGATCCGGCGATCCGGCTGCGCGAGGTCACCGTGACCACCGCGTTCCGCGAGCTCGAATCGATCAACGCCGCGATCGCCGAGCAGGTGCG
The DNA here is from genome assembly GCF_056402895.1 of Rhizobacter sp. P3_B12. NCBI lineage: Bacteria > Pseudomonadati > Pseudomonadota > Betaproteobacteria > Burkholderiales > Sphaerotilaceae > Rhizobacter > Rhizobacter sp. P3_B12. The sequence goes on from NZ_JBFUGN010000283.1 coordinate 3,004, forward strand.
CCTGGCCACCGAGACGCGCAACCAGGTGCTGATGAGCGAGCTCGAAGCCGGCCGCACCCAGCTCGGCCGGCAGATCCTCGCGGCGATCGGCATCTCGATCGTGATGGCGCTCGGCTTCGGGCTGTGGCTCGCGCGGCCGCTGAAGCACCTGGAGCGCGCCGTCGTCAGCCTCGGCGAGAACCGGCTCGACCAGCCGATCGACATCCGCGGCCCGACCGACGTGCGCCTGCTCGGCCGCCGCCTCGAATGGCTGCGGCTGCGGCTGGCCGAGCTCGATTCCGACAAGTCGCGCTTCCTGCGCCATGTCTCGCACGAACTGAAGACGCCGCTGGCCGCGCTGCGCGAAGGCGTCTCGCTGCTCGAGGACGGCGTCACCGGCGAGCTGAGCGAGAACCAGCGCGAGGTCGCGCGCATCCTGCGCCAGAACACCCACGTGCTGCAGAGCCAGATCGAGGACCTGCTGCGCTTCAACGCCGCCGCGTTCGAGGCCCGCCAGCTGGTGCGGCGCAAGACCGAGCTCACCGCGCTGATCCGGGACCTGGTCGCCCAGCAGCGGCTGCAGTGGCAGGCGCGCCAGCTCGCGGTGGTGGTGGAGGGCGAACCGCTCGTCGCCGAGGTCGATGCCGACAAGCTCGGCGCGGCGCTGGGTAACCTTTTGTCGAACGCGATACGCTTCAGCCCCGCGGGCGCTACCATCCGTTTTTCCGTGACCCGCGTGCCCGGCCGTGCCTGCATCGACATCGTCGACCAGGGCCCGGGCGTTGCGGCGGCCGACCGGGCGCGCGTGTTCGAGCCCTTCTACCGCGGCGAACGCCAGCCGGGCGACGCGGTGCGCGGCAGCGGCATCGGGCTGTCCATCGTGCACGAGTACGTCACGGCCCATGGCGGCCAGGTCGAACTGATGGACGACGGCCGCCCCGGCGGCGCTCACTTTCACATCGAATTGCCCCATGCGCGTTAGTCCCGTCCTCCGTTGCGCTCCCGCCTGGCTCGTCACTCTGCTGCTGGCGGCCTGCGTGACGCCGCCTTCCGAGCTGCCGCCGCCCGCACCCGCCGCCTCGGCGCCGGTGCCCGCGCCGACGCCCGCCGCGTCGGCCGTCGTGATACTGGTGCCGGCGCCGGTCGAGCCGGCCGACCAGGTGTCGCGGCAGATCCTCGGCTACCACGAGCAACTGCGTCAGATGTCGGCGGGCGACCTCGGCAACGAGATCACGCGCCTGAACGCGATCGTCAGCGCGAACAGTGCCGCGGCGCCGACCGGCGCGGTGCTCGAACTGGCGCTCGCGCTCTCGCAGCAGCACAACGGCGGCGACGTGGCACGCGCACAGCAGCTGCTCGAATCGGTCGTGAAGGCCGGCGCCACCGAGCTGCAACCGTGGCAGCCGATGGCGCGCCTGCTGCTCGCGCGCATCGCCGAGCAGCGCCGGCTCGAAGACGCGTTCAACCGCGAGGCCGCGCAGCGCCGCGACCAGCAGCGCACGCTGCAGCAGCTCAACGAGAAGCTCGAGGCGCTGAAGGCGATCGAGCGCAGCATGACGACCCGCCCCGGGCCGGGCGCGAGCGCGGTGCCGGTGACGCCGTTGCCGACGCCGGCGGCCGCATCCGCTCCCGCGGCACCGAAGGCGCCCTGAGGGGCACCGCGCCGCATGGCCAACATCCTGCTCGTCGACGACGACCCCGACCTGCTGAAGCTGCTGTCGATGCGGCTCGGCGCGGCCGGCCACCGCGTGACCTCGGTCGAGTCGGCCGAGGCGGCGCTGACGCAGCTGGCGGTCGCGCGGCCGCAGCTGGTGGTGAGCGACGTGCAGCTGCCGGGGCGCGACGGCCTCGCGCTGTTCGACGAGATCCGCGCACGCCATCCGGCGCTGCCGGTGATCCTGCTGACCGCGCACGGCACCATCCCCGATGCCGTCGAGGCCACCGCGCGCGGCGTCTTCAGCTACCTGACCAAGCCGTTCGACGGCAAGGCGCTGCTCGACAAGGTGAACCAGGCGCTGGCGCTCGCGCCGCCGCTGCCGCAGGCCGAGGACGGTGATGGGGCCTGGCGTGCCGCGATCGTCAGCCGCTCGAACGCGATGACCGAGCTGCTCGGCGAGGCCAAGATGGTGGCCGCGTCCGATGCGAGCGTGCTGATCCGCGGCGAGAGCGGCAGCGGCAAGGAGCTGCTCGCGCAGGCCATCCACCGCGCGAGCGCGCGTGCCGCGAAGCCGTTCGTCGCGGTGAACTGCAGCGCGATCCCCGAGGCGCTGCTCGAATCCGAGCTGTTCGGCCATGTGAAGGGCTCGTTCACCGGCGCGGTCGCGAACCACCGCGGCCTGTTCGTCACGGCCGACGGCGGCACGCTGTTCCTCGACGAGATCGGCGACATGCCGCCGGCGCTGCAGGTCAAGCTGCTGCGCGTGCTGCAGGAGCGCTCGGTGCGGCCGGTCGGCGCGAGCCAGGCGGTGCCGGTGGACGTGCGCATCCTGTCGGCCACGCACCGCGACCTCGATGCGGCGATGGCCGAGGGCCAGTTCCGCGAAGACCTGTACTACCGGCTCAACGTGGTGTCGCTGCACCTGCCGACGCTGGCCGAGCGGCGCGACGACATCCCGCTGCTGGTGAACCACTTCCTCGCGAAGCTGGGCGAGAAGTACGGCAAGCGCTTCAACGGTTTCGCGCCCGAGGCGATGAAGGCGCTGACGACCGCGAGCTGGCCCGGCAACGTGCGCCAGCTGCACAACGTGGTGGAGCAGGTGTGCGCGCTGACGACCACGCCGCTGATCCCGCTGACGCTGGTGCAGCGTGCGCTGCGCGTGCCGTCGGTCGAGGTGCTGACCTATGCGCAGGCGCGCGAGCGCTTCGAGCGCGACTACCTGGTCGGCCTGCTGAAGCTGACCGACGGCAACGCCGCCGACGCGGCGCGGCTGGCCGACCGCAACCGCACCGAGTTCTACCGGCTGCTGCAGCGCAACGGCCTGACGCCGGGGCAGTTCAAGGCGGCGGCGGACGACGAGGGCTGAGCCCCGCGATTGCTGTCAGGCCCACGCGGCCGGATGCGAGCCCGGGGGCATCGACGGCCAGCGCCACAGCGGCGGCGTGTCAGAGAACTGCGCCGCATGCCGCGCCGCGACCAGGCGGCCGAAGCCCGAGGGTTCGCTGACGAGGAAGGGCGCGAAGTCGGGCGCCTGCGCCGACAGGCCGCCGTCGACCCGGCCGAGCGAACGCAGCCACTGCCCGACGCCCGCCAGCGACACCTGCACATGCCAGCTGCCGCCTTCGCGGGCCTGGCGCCACAGCGCGGCCTGCGCGCCGAAGGCCAGCAGGTAGCCAGCCGCGTAATCCAGCGCCTGCAGCGGCAGGGCCTGCGGCTTCGCGGCGCCGGCGGCGCGCGCCTCGGCGTCGTTGAAGCCGGTGGCGGTCTGCACCAGCGAATCGAAGCCGCGCCGCGTCGACCACGGGCCGCTCGATCCGTAGGCCGACAGCGACACCGCAACGATGCCCGGCCGCAGCGCCGCAAGCTGCTCCGGCCCGAAGCCGAGCGCCTGCAGGCCGCCGGGCCGGTAGCCCTGCACGAACACATG
>NZ_JBFUGN010000284.1:0-3555 GCF_056402895.1 Rhizobacter sp. P3_B12
GCAGGGGCCGGCGCGCCATTGCAATTGGTCGTCGCCGTCCACGGCTGGCCGCTGCCGRCCGGGCCGTTGTTGGACGACGGGTTCTGGCCCTGSGTCCACCAGTTGGCCTTGTAGTTGGTGCCGTTCACGCTGACCAGCGCACCGCCGCTGTACGCGGTGGCGGCGAGCCACACCGGGCTGCAACCGGCCGGTGCCGGGGCCGGGCTGGGGGACGGCGCGGGAGACGGTGCGGGCGCCGGAGCCGGCGAAGGCGCCGGGGACGGTGCGGGCGCGGGCGGCGGCGTACCGCTGCTCACGCCGAGGTCGGCCCACAGGCTCGCCGTGGTCGGGTTCCAGCCGGTGCTGGCGTAGTCGGTCTGGCTGACCAGCGCGCGGTAGTCGTGCCCGTTGTACGACACGATGGTGCCGGCGGCGTAGAAGGTGTCGGCCTTCCAGGCGGGGTAGGCGGCATAGGCCGACGCGGCGGCGACGGACGTCGCAAGCGCCGCCAGCAGGCGCAGCTTGTACGGTGCGTTGAACATGGTGGGATCTCCCTCGGCAAGTCGATGAACCCCACCTGCACGGCGGGACGGCGATGCCCGATTGGCGCATGGAACCAATACGCTACCAGGCAATACCATCGTAATACCAGTAACGAGCGGTGTGAAGCGCGGAGATCCCGGTGCGGCGCGCCCTTCAGAACGGCCAGGTGGCTGCAAGAAAGGCGATCCGCCGCGTCGGCAGCCGGGCGATGGCAGCGGTCGGCGGCCCGCCGAACCAACGCAGGCCGGCGTCGACACGCCAGCGGTCGCCCTGCCAGCCGAGCGCCGCGGTGGTGATGCGGCCGCGGTCGGCCGGCACCAGCAGCAAGTCGACCACAGGTTGCCAGCCTTCATGCTCCCAAGCTGCACGCAGATACACATTTCTGCGGGGTTGAGGGGCCGCGGCGAGACCGTCGGACCACGCCTCGGCCATCAGGCTGAGCTTGCTCTCGCCGGTCCAGGTGACGCCGGCCAGGGCCTGCGTGACGGCGGGTGCGGGCGCTGCCTGTTGCGCACGCCGCAGCGAGGCATGCAGCTCGAGGCTGTCGCTCGCGACCCACGACGTGGCCGCGCCCAGGCTGCCGCGCGAATGCGCGCCGACGCGTGCGAAGCCGTGCCAGTCGGCCGACCCGACACGCCGGTAGACACGCGCGGCGAACGCCTCTTCATCACCGCCCGAGCCCGCATCGCTGCGCGGGTTGACCCAGACCAGCGTCCACGCGGTGTCGGCATCGAAGTGCTCGGCCTGCACCAGGCCGCGGCCCTGCGGCGTGGTCGCGAGCAGCGTGCGGCGCTGCTCCTGCTGCACCACGTCGTTCGGCCGGAAGCCGTAGCCGACATCCCACGCGACGATCTTGCGGCCACCGCTCCACTGCCAGCCCAGCGCGTCGCCCGACGCATGCAGCTCGTTGACGGCGGCGTCGCCGTGCCACGCGCCGCCGTCGGGCCGCCGCTGCGTGAAGACGACGTTGCCGCTGAGCGCCTTCCAGTGGCCGCGCAGTTCGGTCTCGAGCGTGTCGGTGCTGGGCGGTGCCGCGCCTTGCACCTGCTCCCGATGGGCACGCACCTGTCCGCCGAATTCGTCGTCGGCCACCGCGCTGCCCGCGAGCGCCGACAGCGCCGCGATCCACACGAAGCGGCGCATTTCAGTCGAGCGTCGGGTTGCGCGCGAGGAACATCGGATTCAGCCAGGCCTCGGGCACGTCGCGCGGCGCGCGCGAGAGGTAGCGCACCCGCGTCTCCTTGTGGTTGCTCAGCTGGTCGCGCAGCACCATCTCGGTCACCCGTGTCGGCGCGGCCGGCGTGTCGAGCACGAAGCCCGCCTGCTTCGCGAGCTTGTCCGACTGCACGTACAGCTCGGCCTTCAGCGGCTCGTGCAGCCTCGTGCCCAGCCACAGCTCGATGCGCTGGTAGGTGACGCCCTTGCGGTTGGCCGCCAGGCTCAGGTGCAGGCAGGCCGCCTCGCCGCAGCGCTCCTCGCCGATGACGCGGCCGCCATAGTCGTCGGCCCAGCTGAGCGTCGCGATGTCGCCGGTCGACGCATCGCCCAGCAGCTTCTGCATCGGCGTGATGCGCAGCGGGCGCTGGCTGCCGGGCATCAGCAGCCAGAAGTCGTCGCCCAGCATCAACACCTTCTGGCCCTTCTCGGCCGGGCTGCGCATCAGCACCAGCGAGCGGTGGCCGGCCTGCGCGAAGACGGTGTAGCGCCGCTCCTTGTCGGGCGAGCCGTCGGTGTTGAAGACGCTGATCAGCGTGTCGACCTGCAGGTTGTCGCTGCCCATGCGGAACCGGTCGGCGGCCTTCAGCAGCGGCGCGATGTCCTGGGCCAGCGCCCGGGCAGACACGGCCAGCAGGCCGAGCCCGATCGCGAGGAAGTGTTTCATCGTGGATCCCTTCAGGTGTGGGCCAGCGCATCCACCACCGGCGTGTGGACGGTCCTGCGGGCGACCAGCGCGGCCGCGGCCATCGCGAGCAGCAGCATCGCGAGCACGGTGGCGGCGAACATCAGCGGATCGACCTCGATCGTCAGCGGGTAGCCGCTGGAGCGGCCGGGCGGCGGCGGCATCTGCACCGGCACCAGGTACAGCCCCAGCGAGATCGCACCGGCCAGCGCGGCGCCGAGCAGCGCGCCGGCGCCGCCGAGCAGCATGCCCTCCAGCGCCAGCGTGCGCAGCAGCTGCGACGGCAGCGTGCCGAGCGCGCGCAGCGTGCCGATCTCGCGCGTGCGCTCGAGGATGGCCATCGCCATCGCGTTCGCGACGACGAACACCACGATCACGCCGATGATCAGCCCGAGCGCGCCGAAGATGCGGTTGTAGAGGTCGCGCACCGAGCGGTAGAAGAAGGCCTGGTCGAGCCAGGTCTGCACCGTGAGCGACGGGAACAGGGCCGCCATGCGCTCGCGCGCCGGCCCGGTCGATTCCATGCGGTCGAGGAACACGCCGAGCGTCGACACCCGCGTGGTGTTCAGCAGCTTCTGCGCGGTCGCGAGGTCGGTGTAGACGAGGCGCTTGTCGATCTCCGGCACGCCGGTCGAGAACACGCCCTTCACGCGCACGTCCAGCGCGTTCAGCGCGCCATCGGTGGTGCTCGCGAGCAGTGTCAGGCCGCTGCCGGGCCGGGCCTTCAGGCTGCGCGCGAGGCCGTCGCCGAGCATCACCTCGGCGCGGTCGGCGCCGGCCAGCACCTCGCCGGCCGTCACCGTGAGGAACGGGCCCTTCACCGAGAACTCGCCGTCGGGGTCGACGCCGTGGGCCATCATCACGGTCGACTTGTCGCCGTTGCTGACCAGGCCGCTGAACTCCACGCGCGGCAGCACCTGCCGCACTGCGCGGTCGGCGAGCAGCCGGGCGCGCAACGCGGTGGCATCGTCGAGGCCGTGCTGCAGCGGCGTGTCCTCGTCGCTCGTGAACTGCGCCGGCCGGCCGATCACCAGGTGCCCGCTGCTGCGCGCCGCGGCCTGCGCCAGCGCGTGGTACGTCGACAGCGCGAAGCCGCCGGCCAGCAGGATGGCCGCGGTGCCGAGCGCCGCGAK
>NZ_JBFUGN010000285.1:0-6534 GCF_056402895.1 Rhizobacter sp. P3_B12
GGTGGCCGCGCAGCAGCGCAGCGTAGCGGCCGGTGGCCGACAGCAGCAGGTCGCAGAACTCGCGTGCGGCGCCGTGGCCGCCCGCCGCCGCGGTGACGTGGTGCGCGATCGCCCGCACCTCGACATGGCCGTTGACCGGCGCGCAGGCCAGCGCGGCGCGCGCGAGCAGCGGCAGGTCGGGCCAGTCGTCGCCGATCGCCGCCACCGCGTCCCAGCCGATGCCGAGCGTGGTCAGCAGGTGCTGCGCGGCGGCCAGCTTGTCGTGTACGCCGTAGACGGCATGCGCGATGCCCAGGTCGTTGACGCGGCGGCGCACCGCCGGCGAATCGCGGCCGGTGATGACGATCGGCGCGATGCCGCCCTGGGCCAGCAGCTTCAGCCCGTGGCCGTCGAGCGTGTTGAAGGCCTTGAACTCCTCGCCGCGCTCGCTGATGTAGATGCGGCCGTCGGTCAGCACGCCGTCGACGTCGAAGATCGCGGCGCGGATGTCCTGCGCGCGCAGCATCWGCTCGGGCGGGAAGCCGAGCACCGGGGTGATGTCGTCCAGGGCCATCAGATCACCTTTGCGCGCATCAGGTCGTTGGTATTGATGACGCCGACCAGCCGGTCATCGGCGTCGACGACGAGCAGCACGGTGATGCGGTGCAGCTCCATCAGGTCGGCCGCGTCGACCGCGAGCGCATCGCTGCGCACGCGCCGCGGGCTCGGGCTCATCACGTCGGCCGCGGTCAGCGCACGCAGGTCGCGGCCCTGCTCGACGAGGCGGCGCAGGTCGCCGTCGGTGAAGATGCCGAGGATCTCGCCGCGCTCGCCGAGCACCGCGGTGGCGCCCAGGCCCTTGCGCGTCATCTCGCGCATCGTGTCGACGAAGGGCGTGGCCGGCGGCACCTGCGGCACGTCGTCGCCGCTGCGCATCACGTCGCGCACATGGGTCAGCAGCTTGCGGCCCAGGCTGCCGCCGGGGTGCGAGCGGGCGAAGTCTTCTTCGCGGAAGCCGCGCGCATCGAGCAGCGCGACCGCCAGCGCGTCGCCGACCGCCATCTGCGCGATGGTGCTCGCGGTGGGGGCGAGGTTCAGCGTGCAGGCCTCCTGGTCGACCGCGCTGCTGATGGTGATGTCGGCATGGCTGGCCAGGCTGGAATCAGGGCGGCCGGTCATCGCGACCAGCGTGACGCCCAGGCGCTTGAGCGCCGGCAGGATCGCGGCGAGCTCATCGCTCTCGCCCGAATTGGAGATCGCGAGCACCACGTCGCCGGTCGTCACCATGCCCAGGTCGCCGTGGCTCGCCTCGGCCGGATGCACGAAGAGCGCGGGCGTGCCGGTGGAGGCCAGCGTGGCCGCGACCTTGCGGCCCACGTGCCCGCTCTTGCCCATGCCCATCACGACCACCCGGCCGTTGCACTGCAGCATCGCGCGCACCGCCTGCACGAAGCTGTCGCCCTGGCGCGCGTGCAGGGCCAGCAGCGCGCGGGCCTCGATGTCGAAGGTCTCGCGCGCCAGCTGCAGCACGCGTTCGGCATCAAAAGAATCGGCGGGAGGGGCGTTCAGGGGCACGGAGAGCAGCTTCGGTCCGATAGGATCTGGCGATTGTAGGCACGCACGTTGCGTCAGCGACTCCATGGCATCCACCCTCGAACTCGTCCTGCTGTATCTCGTCGCCGCGGTGCTGGGCGTGGTGGCGTGCCGGTCGCTGAAGCTGCCGCCGATGCTCGGCTATTTGACGGTCGGCGTGCTGATCGGCCCGAATGCCCTGGGTCTGGCCAAGGATTCGGCCGGCATGACCTATCTGGCCGAGTTCGGCGTGGTGTTCCTGATGTTCGTGATCGGGCTCGAGTTCAACCTGCCCAAGCTCAACAGCATGCGCCGGCTGGTGTTCGGCCTCGGCCTCAGCCAGGTCGCGATGACGGTGCTGGCGGCGCTGGCGGGCAACGTGCTGCTGGGCTGGGGGCTGGCGCAGGCCGGGCGCAGCTGGGGCCTGTCGTGGCAGAGCGCGTTCGCGCTCGGCGGGGCGCTCGCGATGAGCAGCACCGCGATCGTCGTCAAGCTGATGGCCGAGCGGCTCGAGCTGGAGAGCGAGCACGGCCGCCGCGTGATGGGCGTGCTGCTGTTCCAGGATCTGGCCGTGGTGCCATTCCTGGTGCTGATCCCGGCGCTCGGCGCATCGCCCGACGCGCTGGTGCCGGCGCTGGCCTGGGCCGGCCTGAAGGCGGTGGCGCTGCTCACCGTGCTACTGGTCGGCGGTCAGCGCGTGATGCGCTGGTGGCTCACGCTGGTGGCGCGGCGCAAGAGCGAGGAGCTGTTCATCCTGAACCTGCTGCTGGTCACGCTGGGGCTGGCCTGGCTGACCGAGCATGCGGGGCTGTCGTTGGCGCTCGGCGCCTTCGTCGCCGGCATGCTGATCGCCGAGACCGAATACAAGCACCAGGTGGAAACCGACATCCGGCCGTTCCACGACGTGCTGCTCGGGTTGTTCTTCATCACCATCGGCATGAAGCTCGACGTCGAGATCGTGCTGTCGCAGTGGCCGCTGGTGCTGGTGATGAGCGTGCTGCCGGTGCTGTTCAAGTTCGCGCTGGTGACGCTGCTGGCGCGGCTGGCCGGGGCGGCGCCGGGGGTCGCGCTGCGCACCGGCCTGTACCTCGCGCAGGCCGGCGAGTTCGGCTTCGTGCTGCTGACGCTGGCGACCCAGGAGCACCTGATCCCGGCCCCGTTGCAAAGCCCGGTGCTCGCGAGCATGGTGCTGAGCATGCTGGCCACGCCGTTCATCATCATGTACAGCAACCGCATCGTGATGCGGCTGAGCTCGAGCGACTGGCTGATGCAGTCGGTCGCGATGACGAGCATCGCCAAGCGCGCGATCAACACCGAGGCGCACGTGATCATCGCCGGCTACGGCCGCAGCGGGCAGAGCCTCGCGCGCATCCTCGACGGCGAGCGCATCCCGTACATGGCACTCGACCTCGACCCCGACCGCGTGCGCCAGGCCGCCGCCGCCGGGCAGAGCGTGGTGTTCGGCGACGCCGCGCGGCTGCAGAGCCTGATGGCCGCCGGCCTGGCGCGCGCCAGCGCGGTGGTGGTGAGCTACCACGACACGCCATCGGCGATGAAGATCCTGCACCTGGTGCAGGCCCACGCACCGACGGTGCCGGTGATCGTGCGCACGCTCGACGACAGCGACATCGAGCGGCTGCAGGCGGCCGGTGCGACCGAGGTGGTGCCCGAGGCGATCGAGGGCTCGCTGATGCTGGCGAGCCATGCGCTGGCGCTGGTGGGCGTGCCGATGCGGCGCGTGATCCGCGTCGTGCAGGACCAGCGCGATGCGCGCTACGGGCTGCTGCGCGGCTACTTCCACGGCGCCGACGACGACACCGTCGACGAGCGGCAGCAGGCACGGCTGCTCAGCGTGAGCCTGCCGTCGGCCGGCAGCTGGATCGGCCAGCCGCTGTCGGCGCTGGCGCTGCATGCGGTGGGTGTCACCGTGGTGTCGGTGCGGCGCGCGTCGGGCGCGGTGACGAAGCCGCACGACGCGCTGCTGCTGGCCGGCGGCGACACGCTGGTGCTGTCGGGGCTGCCGGAGCCGCTTGCCTTGGCGGAAGGCAAGCTGCTCGGGCGCTGATTCAGTTCGCACTGGTCTTCGACAGGCTCAGTCCGAACGGGTTTGCGGTCGGAATTCCCCGTCGTGGGCTGTCGTGTGCGGGACAATGGCGCCCCGTTCCCGACGGTGAGTCCCCCATGACCGCAGACAGCCCCCTCGAATCAGCGCGCGACACCATCAAGCGCAGCATCCGCACCGTGCCCGACTGGCCGGAGCCGGGTGTGCAGTTCCGCGACATCACGCCGCTGCTGGCCGATCCGCGCACCTTCCGCATCCTGATCGACGAGTTCGTGCACCGCTATTTCGACGTGCGGCCGACCGCGATCRCCGGGCTCGATGCGCGCGGCTTCATCATCGGCTCGGTGCTGGCCTACGAACTCAACGTCGGCTTCATCCCGATCCGCAAGAAAGGGAAGCTGCCGTTCACGACGGTGCAGGAGACCTATGAGCTGGAGTACGGCTCGGCCACCGTCGAGATGCACACCGATGCGGTGAAGCCGGGCGACCGCATCGTGCTGGTCGACGACCTGATCGCCACCGGCGGCACGATGATGGCCGGCATGCGGCTGCTGCAGCGGCTCGGCGCGGTGGTGATCGAAGGCGCGGCCATCGTCGACCTGCCCGAATTGCACGGTTCGCAGCGCCTGCGCGAGGCCGGGCTGCCGTTGTTCACGCTGGTCGATTTCGGCGGGCATTGATGCCCGCCCGGGCCCCGAGGGTCCGGCTCAGGTGATCGGGGTCTGGCGCGTGATGTTGGCGCGCATGCGCAGCGCCATCACCGAGCCGGCGGCCCGCACCAGCTCGAGTGCGAGGGCCGGCGTGCGCTGCGCCAGTTCTTCCAGGCGCGGGCCGCGCAGCGCCCACACGATGCACGGCGTCATCGCCTCGACGTTGGCCATCCGCGGGCCGTCGAGGAACAGCGCCGGTTCGCCGATCACCGAGCCGGCGCGCAGGATCGCGATGCGGTTGCTGCCGGGCGGGCCGCCGGTCACGAAGACCTGCAGCGAGCCCTGGCCGAGGAAATACATGCTGCGGTCGGAATCGCCCTGCTTGATCAGCAGGTCGCCGGCGCGGATGTCGTGGCGCGTGAGGTAGGGCCCGATGACCCGCCACTGGTCGAGCGTCAAACGCGCGCGGAAGGCGTCTTCCGCATTCAACGTTTGAATCGCTTGTACCAACTGCTGCAGTTCCATCGTGTCCTCTGTGTGGTGTGACGCGTACTTGCAGGGCAAGTGCGTGAAAGTGACGCGATTATCAGCGTGTGTGACGGGCACCACAACAGCGCTTGGCAAAACTTGTGCCCATCGGTCACCGTCGCGGCCCCGTCTGTCGGTGCCGATGTGACAGAAAATGCTACTTGCCGATGCAGAAGCGGCTGAAGATCTCACCCAGCAGATCATCTGACGTGAACTCGCCGGTGATCTGCGACAACGCCGTCTGCGCGAGGCGCAGTTCTTCGGCCAGCAGGTCGAGCGCCGGGTCGGGCGAGGTGGCGAGTTCGAGCGCCAGCGCCAGGTGCTCCGCGGTGTGCCGCAGCGCGTCGACATGGCGGGCGCGCGCGATGAACAAGCCGTCGGGCGAGGCATGCCAGCCGGCCAGTTGCAGCAGCAGGCGGCGCAACGCGTCCAGGCCTTCGCCGGTGCGGGCCGACAGCGCGAGGTGGTGGCCTGCGCCGGGTGGCAGATTTTGCGCGTTCGCGAGGTCGCTCTTGCTGTAGACGTGCACGACGCGTTCGCCGTCGCGCTGCGGGGCGGGCAGCCGCGCCGCGATCTGCGCCTCGGCCGCGTCATAGCCCGGCTCGCCGCGCCGCGTCAGGTCGTGCAGGAACAGCACCGCATCGGCCCGCTCGATCGCCTCCCAGCTGCGCGCGATGCCGATGCGCTCGACCTCGTCGCCGGCCTCGCGCAGCCCGGCGGTGTCGATCACGTGCACCGGCACGCCGTCGATCTGGATCGTCTCGCTGACCTTGTCGCGCGTGGTGCCGGGGATCGGCGTCACGATCGCCAGCTCGGCACCGGCCAGCGCATTCAGCAGCGAACTCTTGCCGACGTTCGGCTGCCCGGCCAGCACGATCTGCATGCCTTCGCGCAGCAGCGCCCCCTGGCGCGCGCGGCCGAGCACGCCCGCCACGTCGGATGCAATGGTGCGAAGGCGCCCGAGCGCGTCGGCCTTCTGCAGGAAGTCGATCTCTTCCTCCGGGAAATCGAGCGTCGCCTCGACCAGCATGCGCAGCGAGACCAGGCGGTCGCGCAGTGCGTGCACCTCGTCGGAGAACGCGCCGCTCAGCGAGCGGCTGGCCGAGCGCGCCGCCGCCTCGGTGCTGGCTTCGATCAGGTCGCTGACGGCCTCGGCCTGCGCGAGGTCGAGCTTGTCGTTCAGGTAGGCGCGCTCGGTGAACTCGCCTGGCTCGGCCAGGCGCAATCCCATCCCGATCCCGCGAGCAGCCTCCAGGCAGCGCGCGAGCAGCAACTGCAGCACGACCGGGCCGCCGTGCGCCTGCAGTTCGAGCACGTCTTCGCCGGTGTAGGAATGCGGGCCCGGGAAGTACAGCGCCAGCCCGCGGTCGATCACCTGGCCCTGCGCGTCGGTGAAGGGCAGGTAGGTGGCGTGCCGCGGTGCCAGCGCGCGACCGAACAGCGCGTCGACCAGCGGCTTCAGGTCGCGGCCCGAGGCACGCACGATGCCGACGGCGCCGCGGCCGGGCGCGGTGGTGATGGCGATGACGGGATCGTGGTGGCGCGGCAGCATGGCGGCGATTGTCCCGGAAGGCCGCTCAAAAGCGACCCGCCAGAAACGACAAACCCGGGCCACGCATGCGGCGTGGCCCGGGTTGAAGATGGCGCGGGGGGAAGCGCCGGTGCAGCATGCTGCGGTCCGAATCATCCTCCCGAGCCGCTGCCGAGATCACGGCAGCGGGTCTGCCCCGCATTGAACTGGTG